>JAOAHK010000085.1 GCA_026415275.1 Anaerolineales bacterium | reverse complement strand
CAACTAATCCCTGTCCATGTTTACGCGCGGCGGGTGACTATTGAAGGCGAGTCCCACGTGCAATGGATCGTGCACGATATCACCGAACGCAAGAACTTGGAGACTTTGCGCAATGACTTGCTCTCCATGATCTATCATGACTTGCGCTCGCCCCTCGCGAATGTCGTTTCCAGCCTGGATGTCCTCGAAAATATTCTTCCATTGGAGAACGAACCAGCTCTGAAGTCACTCTTGAATATTGCCATTCGCTCAACAGAGCGTATTCAACGCCTAACCAACTCCTTGTTAGATTTGCGCCGCCTAGAGGCAGGGCAACCCATCAGCAATCCTCAACCTCAATCGGTGCATGAAATTGTCCATGACTCCATTGAGGCTGTACAGTCCAGCGCAGAATCTAAGCACCAAGTGGTTGAAACCAAACTGGCTGCTCTGTTGCCTGAGGTACTCGTGGATGGCGAGATGATTCGCAGGGTTTTGATCAACCTTCTTGAGAACGCGATCAAATATACCCCTCAAGGCAGTCGTATTGAAGTCGGAGCACATCCGCAAGGGGAAATGGTACAAATCTGGGTTCAAGACTCAGGCCCTGGCATCCCTGCCTCGGAACAAGAGCGGATTTTTGATAAGTTTACCCGTTTGCGCAGCGCAGAGGGGCAGCACGGCTTTGGTTTGGGCTTAGCGTACTGCCGTTTAGCTGTCGAGGCGCACGGTGGTCGTATCTGGGTTGAAAGTCAGCCTAATCAGGGCTCTTGTTTTCGTTTCACCCTGCCCATCGCTCCGAATGACCAGAAAACCAATCGGAATCCTAACGTTGTAGAGTAGAGTTATGGAAGAAATTCGTCCATCAATATACTACGAAGATGCGTTTCTTGGTGTTAATCTAGCAGCGTTTATTTTGCCTCACGGCACCATTTACATTGACGCTCCGCTCAAAGCGGAAGATGCGCGCACTTGGCGTTCGACCCTGCTCAATCAGCGCGGGGGCAATAACCGCTTGTTGATTCTGCTCGATTCGCACATTGACCGCACTTTGGGTGCCAAAGCCTTTGATTGTCCGATCTTAGCCCACGAAAGGACGGCTTCGGTTTTTCGCAGCCGCCCGAGCGTTTTCAAAGGTCAAACTCCCGAAGATGGTTCTGATTGGGAAGGGTATGTTGACTCAATCGGTACCCGATGGGCAGTGCCAGATATTACCTTTACCGATCAATTGTCACTGCACTGGGGAGGTCCTGAAATTCGTCTCGAACACCACCCGGGTCCGACGCCTGGCTCGATTTGGGTCATTGTGCCCAGTGAAAACATCCTTTTTATAGGCGACACGGTTGTCGCCAACCAACCACCGTTTCTGGCGAATGCTGACTTAGATGCCTGGCAACAATCCCTTGACGATTTAGCTACCAACTATCGCCGCTTTCAGATCTACAGCAGCCGCAGTGGCTTGATTACCTTACAAGAGATTCGCCATCAACAAACCTTTCTCAAAGACGTTCAAAAAAGGCTCGAACGGCTGATCAATAAAAATGCCAGTCCTGAATCGGTGAACAAGATCATCCCTGTTTTGCTTAGCCATTTCACATTCAGCAAAGAAAAAGAAGAGGTTTATATGAAGCGGTTGCAAAATGGGTTGTATGAATATCTGCTGCGGCGTAATCAACCGAGCGTGGAAGAGGAAGAAGTTGAAATAGGGGAGGCAAACAACGATTCGTTCGACTCATAATAATAGAGTTATCCTAAGCGCATGCGAAACGGATTGTGGTGTGACTTGCTGTAGGGCGACATTCTCTATGTCGGCTTGCAAGATACGAAATCTAGCTCACCCTTCGCATTGAGGACTACGTTTATGACGCATTCATCCTACCAACCGATTTATGAATACCGTCGCGGGGATTTCTATCGCGCGTTGGACAATGAAGTCACCGAGTCTGTTCACTTTGGCGCAGTTGCGGTAGTCGATGCGCACGGCAATCTCATCGCTTCTTATGGCGATCCCAACACGGTCACCTATTTGCGCTCTACCGCCAAGCCCTTTCAGGCTCTGCCGCTCATTGAGAGCACTGCTGCTGCACAGTACAACCTCAGCGATGAGGAGATCGCCATAATCTGCTCCTCCCATTCGGGGTGTGATGAGCATGTTGCAGTGGTACAACGGTTACAAGCGAAATGTGGGGTTCAGGAAGGTGATTTGCTGTGCGGCATCCATTATCCCCTGCACGAGGAGACGGCGCGGGCTCTCCGTCAACGCGGGGATCCATCCACTCCCAATCGACACAACTGCTCAGGCAAACATACGGGGATGATCGCATTTGCCCGCTTTCAGAACTTGCCTCATGAAGACTACATCAACCCGCAACATCCTATTCAGCAGACCATCTTAGCAACCTTTGCCGAGATGTGTCAATTGGCAACCTATCAGGTGCAAGTTGGCACCGATGGGTGTTCGGCGCCTAATTTTGCTGTGTCGCTTTACCATGCGGCTTTGGCGTATGCGCGGCTGTGTGATCCAATCGGGGGTGAGGTCGCTGGGCAGCGCCGGGTAGCAGCCTGCCAACGGATTGCGCAGGCGATGATGGCTTTTCCCCACTTGGTGGGCGGACCCGGACGCTTTGATACCCATTTGATGCAAGTCGGCAAGGGAAAAATCCTCTCTAAAATGGGCGCCGAGGGGTACCAAGGCATCGGCTTGATGTCGGGTTCATTAAGTCAAGATTCACCAGGCATTGGGATTGCGATGAAAATCGCAGATGGCGATAGTCGCAGCAAGGTTAGCGCGGCGGTGAGTTTAGAGGTGCTCCGTCAACTCGGCGCGCTCAACCAAGAGGCTTTGGACGCTCTGAGCGATTTCGGTCCGACCTTGCCGCTCAGGAACTTTCGACAATTGTCGGTTGGCACGGCGAGACCCATCTTCACCCTGCAGTGGCATTCCTGATGCAAGAACAACCCGTCGAGCGCACAAAGAAGGTGCTTGCCCAGCGCATTCGCCAAAAACTCTACGAGAGATATGGGGAACCGCGCTGGCGTCAACCTTTGCCTCCTTTAGACGAGCTGATTTCCACAATTCTTTCTCAGAACACCAACGATGGCAATCGCGATCGCGCTTTTGAGGCATTGCGCCAACGCTTTCCCACTTGGGAAGCCGTGCGTGATGCCCCCTTAGAGGCAGTAATCGAAGCAATTCGTCCAGCCGGTTTAGCCCCCCAAAAAGCCCCGCGCATTCAAGCTGTACTGCGAGCGATCACCGAGCAATGCGGCGAGTTGAACTTAGACTTCCTGAAGAGTTTGGAGGCGTCAGAAGCACTGCGCTGGCTGCGTCAGTTCAAGGGTGTTGGACCGAAAACTGCCGCAATTGTGGTGTTGTTTTCGTTGAATAAGCCTGCCTTCCCGGTGGATACCCATATTCACCGCGTCACGCGGCGCTTGGGCTTAATCCCCACTTCGACCTCTGCCGAACAAGCTCACGATCAGCTTGCCGAACTTTTTGAGCCGAGCGATTATGCTGCTGTTCATCTGAATATCATCCAACTGGGCAGAGAAATCTGCCAATCGCGCAAGCCCAAGTGTCCTATCTGTCCCCTGCAAGAAGAATGCGCTTATTATCGGAGGGAAGATTTTCAATGACACCAACCGAAGCACCCCAACCCCTAAACTCGATATCGGCTGTTCCGCGCAAGGAGAAAGGCCGCCCGGCGTGGCAGTCGATTTTAGAAGCTGTCTTGCTCAATTTAGAGCAGTTGCGCAATCATCCTCTCCCGCTTGAGATTCGTTCGGCATTGGACGATGTGCTTGAGAAGGCGCGCCAATTGCCGCTCTTGTTGTCTGAAGAGACTGAGCAATTGCGATTGGCGGCATTGTATCGGGTTTCTCACTCTCTTGGCAGTTCGCTGAATCTGGACGAGGTGTTAAATCAGGTCATGGATGCAGTCATCGACCTGAGTGGTGCAGAGCGCGGCTTTCTGATGCTCTTAGACCCCGATACGGGTGAACTTCACCTGCGCGTGGCGCGCAACATGGAACATGAAACCTTACAAAGCAAGGAAGCCGTCAGCCGTACGATCACCGAAACCGTAGTGCGCAACGGCGCGCCAATTTTGACCACTGATGCACAGAGTGATCCCCGCTTTGCGCGCCAAGAGTCGGTCATGCTGCATTCCTTGCGCTCGATTATGTGTGTCCCTTTGCGCTCGCGCGGCGAATTGATCGGTGTCGTCTATGTGGATAACCGCATCAGCGCCGGCGTGTTCACCACTGAGGATCTCAATTTGCTCAACGCTTTCGCCTCTCAGGCTGCGATTGCCATCGAGAACGCTCGCCTTTATGCCCGCACCGATCAAGCTTTGCAACAACGTTTAACTGAATTGGAAACACTCACCCAAATCGATCGAGAGCTTAATTCCAGCTTAGATTTCAACCGCATTATGGACATCACTCGCTCTTGGGCACTGCGCGGCACACAGGGCCTGCAGGCTTGGGTGTTGCTTAAAGACGGGAATGAGCCATTTAGAATCGCTGCCGGTCCGCTAGAAGAATACCCTTTAAGTGCTCAACCCCCGCTGTTTGAGCAAGAATGGACGGCGAAAGTGCTTTGGCAAGCCGCAAATCTAGCTCTGCTGGCTGCCCCCATCTTTCACGGCGGTAAGCTTGCTGGGATGATCGCCGTGCTAAAGAGTACCCCATTTACCCAACAAGAGGGGATCTTTCTATCTCGCCTAGCTGCGCGAGCAGCAAACGCCATTGAGAACGCCCGCCTCTACGATGCTGTGCAGCATGCCAATCAGGAAAAAAATCGCTTTATTTCTGTTATCTCTCACGAATTGCGCATTCCGATGACATCAATTCGAGGCTACACCGATTTGTTGCGCCAACAGACTGTAGGACCGGTCAACGAGCAGCAACGCAGCTTCTTGGAGACCATCCGCAATAATGTGGACCGCATGGCAGCTTTGGTCTCTGATTTGTCGGATATCTCTCGCATTGAGAGTGGGCGGCTAAAACTTGAACCGCGCTGGATTGACCTTTCGCAATTGGTCGATGAGACCATTATGACCCTACGACCGAGATTGGACGAAAAGGGACATCAACTCACCTGCGAACTGACCACCGGCCTCCCCGAAGTCTTTGCCGACCCGACGCGGGTGACCCAGGTTTTGACCAATTTGCTCACCAATGCAATCAAATACACTCCCGGCGGTGGCTCGATTTGGTTGCGCCTGCGCCGAGAGAATGGGTCGATCCGCCTTGAATTTCAAGACAGCGGCATAGGCATCGCTCCCGAAGACCAACAACGCCTCTTTGAGCAATTCTTTCGATCTGAAGACCGCGCCGTGCGCGAAGAACAAGGTTGGGGGCTTGGACTCAATGTCGCCAAGCAGTTGGTGGAGTTGATGGGGGGTAGCATTGGCTTCTCCAGCCAACTGGGACAGGGTTCCACGTTTTGGTTTACGCTTCCCGTTGAAGGGAAACAAGAACAATGAAACGAGCAAGATTGGGCAAACGCTATCCTTTGTTGATGTATCGGCGCACCCTCGATCGCCTCTGGCCGAGTTTATTTCTTTCTGGCGCCATTTTGTTGGTTGCTGGGCTGTATGTGCGCTTTGCCCCAACATCTCTCGAGCAAGATCAAGCTGCATGGTTGCTAATTTCTGGCGCTCTATTGCTAATTTTGAGCTTGTTTTTCATCCTTTTGCGCTATGCCGCTTATGTTCAAGCGCGCACAGATCATCTGCGCTTTGTCACACCTTTTCTGCAAATGCGGATTTCTTATCGGCGCATCCGCTCTGCTCATCCCGCCGAGATCACCGCTTTATTTCCACCGCAGCGCACTGCCGGCTCACTGCGCTCTTTCCTTGAACCTTTTTACGGACGAACAGCGGTTGTATTGGAATTAAATGGTTACCCCATGCCCAAGCCGATTTTGCGTCTCTTCCTTGCACGAGCGATGTTTCATCCTCTAACTGAAGGACTTGTCCTGCTTGTACCAGACTGGATTGCCTTCAGCAGCGAACTGGACAGCTTGCGTGCGGAGTGGTTGAGCGCGTTGAAGAAGTCAAGATAAACGGTCAACGAATGGGGGAGCAGTTGGTATCTAAGGCGTCCTTGCCTGCAATGGCGGACCTCCCCGTCCTCCTTCCGATGGTTAAGATAGATTCAATTGGGAATTTGTTCCAGAACTCGCCTAAGGTGCTCAACCGCTAAACGCGGGCTAGAGAGGATGGGAACGCGCCTTTCTTCTGCAGTGAGTGTATCGGCAACCCGCGCCATTGAGGCTTGCGCTAAAATAACGACATCATTGCGTGCCATTAAATCCCGCAAATTTTGCCGCACGATCTCATCGTGGGTCTGAGTATCGCCACTAAACAGGGCTTGATAGGCGCCTTCGCAGAGCCGCGCTTCGATTTCAACTGTAACCTGATGGAGGTTGGCTCTTTGAAGCACTAAGTTTGTGGTGGGTTGAAGGGTGGTGGAAGCAGTGGCTGCGATTCCGATCCGTTTGCCTAAACGCAGGGCTTCATCGACCATCGGTTGATCGATTTTCAACACGGGAATGCTGACGAGGGGTTGGACGGCGTCTACACAGGGGGAAATTGATGAACATGTGCATTGCACGGCGCTTGCAGCGGCGCGTTCGGCTGCGATGACATGGTCGGCAACGCGTTGGAAGATAAACGGTGATACCCCCCCTTGCGCCAGCACTAATTTGAGCAACAACTCATCAGCGATGTGGATTGGCTCAACAGGGGCAAGAAGTTCCCTAGAGAGATCGTTGAATAGCCCAACCAGCGCAGAAACCGTGTGGAGAAAGACTACTCTTTTGGCCATGATTGTTCCTTTCTTAGACCTCTCGCAAGCGACCTACGAGAGACCGATCCCAACAGTGTCAGAGAGCAAAGTTGTATTATTTTCAAGTTTACCCGCTATCTTTGGGGTTGTCGATAGTCCTGCCGCACTCGTTTCTCCGGAGAACGCATTACCTAAATCAATGATACAATGTAACTTGGATTGCCTGATGTAACTTTCTATCCGAACTGATCATCCAATGAATGACGAATAAGGTAGACCCACCCCTATCGATTGAAGCGCTGCGGCGCGGCGATCGGGCAGAGTTTGCCCGTTTGGTCGAGCTGTATGATGCCTATATTTACCGGCTGGCATTGCGCATTCTCGGCAACCCGCAGGATGCTGAAGATGTGCTGCAAGAGACCTTCATTAAAGCTCTCAAACACTTGCCCAGCTTTGATGGTCGCTCTAGCCTATCTACCTGGTTATATCGCATCGCCACCAATGAAGCTCTCATGCTCCTGCGCAAAGAAAAGGGCGGGATGATTTCCTTGGATGAGCCGAATCCAAACGACGATGAGGAACAGGAGCCTATTCAAATCGTTGATTGGTGTTGTTTGCCAGAAGAGATGTTGATGAACGCAGAAACCAAGAAAGTGCTCGATCAAGCCATTGCCCAACTTTCTCCCGCATTGAGGGTGGTTGTCGTCTTGCGCGATTTACAAGGGTTATCAACTCGGGAAACCAGCCAAATCCTGAAGATCAGTGAAGAGTCGGTCAAAACTCGTCTCTCACGCGCTCGGCTGCAACTGCGCCAGTGGCTCTCCGAATACTTTCACCAGCAATATGGTTTGGAGAACTTAGCCTCATGACTGCTCATCGCCCTTCTTGTCGCGAAATGCTTGGCTCTCTCTCAGAATACTTAGATGGAGAGCTAGAAGCAGAACTGTGTGCTGCCATTGAAAGCCATTTGTCTGAATGCGAAAACTGTCGCATTGTTGTGGACACCTTGCGCAAGACGATCACCCTCTATCATCAGCACGCAGAAGAAGATCCGCAACTCCCTGCCGAGGTGCGTCTGCGTTTGTTCAAGCGCCTGAACCTTGAGGATTTCTTAAGTCACTCAAGATAGGTAACTTTTGGGGAGTGAGTTGCATCTATAAGGGTGTGGAAGACGAAGAACAAAAGCCGACCTTATCCTTCGTGTTCGTGTTAGAGGAAGAAGCACCCGTGACAAAACCCATGCGCTCTGGTGACTTGTGTCCGAAGTGCCACTCGGAGCGGTTGGATTACGATGGAACGCTGACGCTGGTTTGTCCGAAGTGCGGCGTCTTAGAAGGTGGTTGTTTTACTTGATAGGAGAATGACCCTCCGTGCGAGGGAAGAGCCCTAACCCCCAACCCCTCTCCCAATGGGAGAGGAGAGTATGCGCGGCGAACATACCGCATCGAATGGGGCGCGGCACTTCTCTGGCTGCTCGTGACACTGATTTCTGTGCTGATGTACGCCGGCGAGTTCGTCCGCGCCCCGCTGACGCTGATCCTGCTGGCCGCGCCGCTGGCAACGGTGAACGGCTTCTGCGAGGAGATTCTCTGGCGCGGTGTGTATGTC
>JAOAHK010000084.1 GCA_026415275.1 Anaerolineales bacterium | reverse complement strand
TGGTTAGGAGAGATGAATGAGTTGGGATGTTATGTTAATGCATGTGCCATCTAATGTTGCGAGCATCCAAGAACTTCCTCGTAATTTCACGTCAGAGCTTGGTCCGCGTCCAGAGATTTTGGCAACCTTGGCAAGAATCTTGCCGGCTCTTGATCTCACCGATCCTTCTTGGGGATATCTGAAAGGCAAAGATTTCTCTATCGAGTTCAACATCGGTGACGAGAGCGTTGTAGATGCCCTCATACTCCATGTTCGCGGAAGTGATGACGCGGTAAGCATCATCCAACATCTCTGTGAACAAACAGGGTGGCGCGCCTTTGATACCACAGCAGGGGACTTTATGAATTTTAGTCAACAGCCTGCTACTGGCTTGCGGCAGTGGCGGGCATTTAGAGACCAAGTACGTGCATCCTTGGAAGCAAAGGAAGAAAAAGTACAACAGGATGAGACACACACAATTCCAACAAAAAAGAAGAAATGGTGGCAGTTTTGGAAGTAGAGTGTAACCGCTGTAGTTACCCNCCTAACTTGCGGTTGCACCCGGCCCGCTTAGCTGCAATTCGCAGCGCAAGTGAAGCGCAAATCATTAGCACGCAAGTGGAGAACAACAGAATTACCATGACATTAAATCATACGAACCAACTTCAAACGGTCTTCGAAGTTCAAGAGCGCATCCTGGACATCCATCCGTTCTTGGAAAAGCTGTTCCCAATAGCCATTGCCGAGAACGATCATTTCTTGATCTACGATGCCGAACCAAATCATCAGCGGTACGTATTTGTCCGAAAAGTGGCTACTCCGATGCCCATTCCCCAAGGCGTTCGCGCCGCTTTTCCTCTAGAGAGCTATGATAACCGCATGGCTTGCGTAGTCACCGACGATGTTTTCGATGAAGCAGATGGTTATGTCACCATCTTCCATGAATTCATTCACTGTCAACAAGCTGAAAACTGCGAACAAAAACTCAAGCAAAAACTGAAAGTTGCCCGTCAGGCGCAAGAGGTCAATGATTACATGTGGGAGATCAATCATCCGTTCCCTTATACTGCACCCGAGTTTGTGCGGCTTTACAAATCTTTTCTGAACAAACACACCCTCTCTGAAATCGAAAACCTTCGTCAGGAGTTAAAGGGTATTCTCAAACAGCATGATTATGAATACATGGTTTGGCAGGAATGGAAAGAAGGTTTTGCGCGTTTTATTGAAAACCAGATTAGGCGCAGATTGGGCTTACCAGAAAATCATAGAGGTTTGGAACAGCCTTTCGATCGGGTAGTGTTTTATGAAGGTGGAGCACACTATATCGAGAAATTAAGTGTGCAGGAAATTGAATTGACTGTTCAGATCGAGGGGTTGTTTGACCGAATGCTTGCTATTCAGATAACGCCGTAAAGCGCGCTAACCCGCGCGTGCAGCTGGCCCGCTTCGCGCTTGCTTCGCAGCGCAAGTGAAGCGCAAGCAGTTGAGCGGCTTATTGCACAATTTCTGTATCGAGATACAATATGGAGAATACATCAAACCACATCGAAAAGAAGCAGGGGAAAGCGATTCTAATTATCAACATGACCCTGACCTTCGTTATGACGATTCTTTTCTGGTTGGCAATCCAATTATTGCATTTGGAAGGCCTTAGGCTGTATTTTACACAGATTGGGCTTTACTTCCTTTTCTTCATATTGGCTTTGTGGGGATTGAGAGTAGAGCAGATCGCTTTTCCTCTCAACCCCCGACGAATCTTGGAAGCATTGATCTTCACATTAGTTAGCTGGTTGTTCTTCGTCCTAGCGATCCAGCTTTTGGGAACGGTTCAACTACAAGAGGAGTTCCTCGCCTTGAAGAATATTCCAACCTGGAAAATCGGAGCAGAGATCCTTAGTGTCTGGCTCTTTGTAGGCTTCGGGGAGGAAATACTATTCCGTGGCTATTTTCTAAGAGCCTTTTCCCGACATTTCACTCATGGGACAGCCAAGCGGCGAACAGTGGTCGCTGCCCTGCTCGTCAGTGCCTTCTTCTCTATCTGGCATTTCCCCAGCCGGATCATCTGGCTAATATCTGGAGAAATCGATATCGTCTTGTTTCTAATTAGCTTCTTGGTGTTGTTTGTGCTTGGTCTTGGCTACGCTTATCTGTTCATCCGTTCGAATAATATTCTCCTTGCCGGTTTGATACACGGGGTATCAGACCTCCCGCTGGTTGGAACAAATACTCAATTGAATTCGCTCATCCTGTTCGTGGCTATCGGGTGTGTGGAAATCACCCGTTTGATTACAAGGGAGAAGGTCGTACCTTTAGGACCATAACGGTAGAAAAAACGCCAACACCTGTTTGCACTCAACCAACTTTGCCTAGTTATGCTCACTTCAGGAAGAATTGCTTGACTTCATTCAGTTTTTGTTGATGAAAGGGGAACGAAGGGAAAAGCAAGAATGGATTGCATTTTCGCTTTCTTCCGCTCTGCGAGACATGGATGATAAGCCTGCTGTGTATAATCTTTCGGATATGTTATATTATGCTAAGGTAATATTTCCATGAAGGAAGCAGGGCAAAATGTGACACGTGAATGGTGACCATGCGTTACTATCCAAAAGTCCGTTAAGGAGAAAATCCTGTGAATCTTACTCTGTTGCGCGTTCTTGCACTCATTGGAAGTTTTGTCACCCTTGCATTTGGGGTATGGCATTCTGTTGTTCCTTGGTTATATGGCTGGTTTGATTATCTGCCATCTGCACCAGACGAATTAATAAACGCAATCGTGGCAACGAATTTCTTCTTGGCAGTCGCACTTGTGCTTCTGGGTGCACTAACTGCAATTGTAACAATCTGGCAATGGCACAATCTCCCAACCGTCAGACTAACGCTTTGGATAATGAGCATTTTATGGATAACCCGTGTTGGCTACCAAATGGTCAAACCGCAAGGGAAAATGATACCGGGTCTATCGATCATTATGCTGGCGATATTTACTTTTACGGCTATATGTTTTCTTGTGCCATCTTTGCTGTTAAGAGAAAAGTAGAAAAATAGCAATAGCGAATAACGGTGGATTTACGACTTACCTGCCCGATCTTAGGTATCAACTTTGTGAGAAAATTGACCAAAAATGCGCATGCACCTGACAGGCTTCACCGCTGCGCGGCTCGCTTGTGGGCAAAGCGCAAACCAAAAGCCCAAGGACAGACTTCTCACGATGCGCCTGAAGATTACGTTTTCCTCAATCCACGAGTTTCCCAGGCAGGGCAGTCTATAACTTCACAGAAAAACAATACCAAAACATGGTTGCGAGGAGCAGAGTGTAAATTATAATCAGGGGAGTGATGCCCACTGCCCAAGAGGGTGGAATCGTTGAAAGATTCTGAGGCAGGCAAACGCAGGGCATACGGGTTAGAACACTCTGCCGGAGGTGTCAATTTGAGTGCTAAGGACGAACTGCAACAGATCGCCCAACAGGTGGCGCAATGTCAACTCTGTGAATTGCATTACTCGCGCAAGCGCGCTGTGCCGGGAGAAGGACCGGCCGATGCCGAGATCATGTTCATCGGCGAAGGACCCGGCTTCCACGAAAATGAGCAAGGGCGTCCGTTTGTCGGAGCAGCGGGGAAGTATTTGGATGAATTGCTGGGGAAAATTGGTATGCGCCGCAACCAAGTCTACATCACCAATGTAGTCAAGTGCCGCCCGCCATCCAACCGCGATCCCAAGCCAGAAGAGGTGGAGATTTGCACAAAGAACTACCTCGAACGCCAAATCCAAGCCATCAATCCCAAAGTGATCATCACTTTGGGGCGGTATTCAATGGGGCTTTTTCTCGCCAACGCCAAAATTTCCGAAGTGCACGGGCAGTCCTTCTGGGTGAAGGGTCGGCTGATCGTGCCCATGTATCACCCTGCTGCTGGTTTGCACCAGCTTTCGCTCAAACCAGAGATTGAAAGGGACTTTTTACGCTTGCCCGAACTACTCGAAAAATCGCGCCATAACATGCAGGAAAGCAAGCCCCCTTCCTTGGACTCGGATCAACCTGCCAAACAACTCTCTCTCTTCTAAGGAGATTTTATGGGCAACGCCAAAGATGCCTTACTGGGAAAACTTCAAAATAAAGCGGCGAAAGTAGCCGTGCTTGGCTTGGGCTATGTCGGTCTTCCTTTGGCGGTGGTCTTTGCCGAGGCCGGCTTTCAGGTGGTTGGCATTGACCCCGACGGGAGCAAAGTCGCGAAGGTGCAGCGCGGCGAGAGCCATATCCAAGATGTCGCCTCTGCCACAATCAAAGCCCTTGTCCAGAGCCAAAAACTACAAGCGACCGCCGATTTCTCGATCATCCAAGAAGCAGACGCCGTGAGCATCTGTGTCCCTACTCCCCTGCGCAAAACCGGCGATCCCGACCTTTCCTTTATCCTAGACGCTACCGATCAACTGGCGCGCTATATTCATCCCGGCATGGTGGTGGTTCTGGAGTCGACCACTTATCCGGGCACGACGCGTGAGATTCTTCTGCCGCGCTTGGAGCAACAGAACGGCGTGCGCGTGGGCGAAAACTTCTTCCTTGCCTTCTCGCCCGAGCGCGTTGACCCCGGTCGCACCGATTGGACGACCTACAACACCCCTAAGGTGGTCGGCGGTATCACTCCAGCTTGCACCGAGGTCGCCAGCCGCTGGTACAGCCAAGCGCTGCAAACGGTGGTGCCGGTTTCCTCGGCGGAAGTTGCCGAGATGGCAAAACTGCTCGAAAACACCTTCCGCATGATCAATATCGGCATGGTCAACGAGATGGCGATCATGTGCGACCGGCTAGGCATCGATGTCTGGGAGGTCATCGATGCTGCAGCGACCAAACCGTTTGGTTTTATGAAGTTCACTCCCGGTCCCGGTTTAGGCGGTCACTGCATTCCCATCGACCCGTTGTATCTCTCGTGGAAGCTGCGCGCCCTGAAATACACCGCCCGCTTTATCGAGTTGGCCTCCGAGATCAACACCAATATGCCTCGCTATGTGGTCGGCAAGGTGCAAGATGCGCTGAACATGCAGGGCAAACCGCTCAAAGATAGCCGGGTGTTGGTGTTAGGTGCTGCCTACAAACCCGATATCGACGACCTGCGCGAATCGCCCGCTCTAGATGTCATCGGTTTGCTTCACCAAAAGGGTGCCCTTGTGAGCTATCACGACCCCTGCATCCCCTCCTTGAACCACGATGGAATGGATTATCACAGTGTCCCCGACCTGCTGGAAGCCGTGCGCCAAGCGGATTGTGTGGTCATCGTCACCAATCACAGCAGCTATAACTACGTCGCTATCTTCGAAAACGCCCAGTTGATCGTTGATACGCGTAACGCCTTAGGCAAACTCGGCAAAGACAATCCCAAGGTCGTTCGGCTCTGAGTTGGCAGGAATCTTTATCGTCTATTCTTGAACGGTATTTGGCAGCTCCATATCGGAATGGCTGCCCAAAATTTGTCGCCGACCTTTGGCAGACTTAGCCGAGCATAGCTTAGGGTTACAAAGAGAAGAAAATGAGAACTAAAATCCCTCTCAGGTCGGTGCTCATTCCTTAGGTATGGTCTGGGCTAGTGATTTATAATACGGGCAATGGTTCCGCTTTCTCAAGAGACTCTCTTCGGGCTGGAAGATTTTACCCTGCTGACGGCAAGGCGAAAAAATGTCATTCGCTCCCCAAAACAATACGGGAATTCGGATGAGGATGCTTTGCCCTACTTGCAGGAAGGCGGTTGGCAATTAATTCACGTTCCCCAAGAGATTCAATTCCAACCGAACACCGATGAGCCGATCCATCGCTGGTCGCCCTATGTGCAGGGGTTCTCTGCGGGCTTTGTGCAGCGCACCTTAGACCGTTATCGCAAGGACTATCCCCATCCCGTAGTGCTCGACCCCTTTGCGGGCAGCGGCACGGTTCTGGTACAAGCAAAGCTAAACCGCTGCCCATCGGTCGGGATTGAGCTCAATCCTCTGCTCCATTTCATTGCTTCGGTGAAGGTGAATTCTTGGCATCTCTCTCCCGAAAAGTGGCTGAGAACCACCGAGCTAATCCTCAAGACTTGTGCCCAACCCTCCCCGCCCCGTTTTGCAGCCCCTTCTTTCTTGAAATCTGAAACCCATTTTAGGATTCCTGTGTTGAGAAATCTCGAAAAATTAAAGGGAGCGATCGATGCCCTCGAAGCAGCAACTGCAGAGAGTCTAGCCCTTAAGAACTTGGCTCTTTTAGCCTTTGCTTCGATCTTGATTGACTGTAGCAATCTAAAACGCTCGCCATGTTTGGGCTACTGTCGTGAGAAACGTGTCGCAGATGAAGCGCCTTTTCAACTCTTTGCCCAAAAGTGCCAACAAATCGCAGCCGATTTGCAGCGATGCCAAAGCCAGTATGCCTCTGCTCTGAATACGCCGAGCATCGTTGTCTTAGGCAACTCGATGAGCGTCCAAATCCCTGAAAAAGTGGACTTGATCATCACCTCTCCACCCTACATGAACGGGTTGGATTACGTGATGAACTATAAAATCGAGATGGGGTGGTTGGGCTTTGGGCAAAGCCACCGCGAGCTGAAGGGTTTGAAAGATCAAATGGTGGTTTGCGATAACGTCTCCAAAGGCTTGGTTCGTCAGTTCTCTCAGACCCAGAGGTACACCCATCCTTGGATCGAGCAGATCAAAGCCGACATCCGGGCCAGCATTGAACAACGGGGCACTTACCGCCGTCAGGACATGCCCGAAATCGTACACAAGTATTTTGACGATCTATACCAAGTGATGCGAAACGTGGTGCGCTTTTTAAACAAAGGCGGGCGATTTATCCTTGTGGTGGGAGACAGCCTGATCGCCGATGTCTATGTCCCAACCGATTTGATTTTAGCCCGCATTGGAGAAGAATTGGGGCTAACGGTCGAAAGATTGGAGAAAGCGCGAGAGCGGCGTTCGGGGCAAATCCGCAGTTATGGTTTGAGAGAAACCATTCTCACCCTCCTTAAATAGACTAGGTGACTGGAGAAAAGCTAAGAGCGAGGCTTCAGAAGGATGAATTACTACTTGCTTACCGGCGTAGCCGGCTTCATCGGCGCTAGGGTTGCCGAACGGTTGCTCAACGATGGGCATACGGTCTACGGGGTGGATAACCTCAACGACGCCTACGATGTGCGCTTAAAGGACTATCGCTTAAGAAAACTCTTGGCCTACCCCAATTTCACCTTTGAGCGCATGGACATCGGCGAACCCGAGGCAGTGCGGGCGTTGTTTGCCAAGATGCCCGCCAATGGCTGGCAGGCGGTGATCAATTTGGCGGCTCGCGCTGGTGTGCGCCAATCCTTGCTCGACCCGTGGGTGTATTACCAGACCAACCTGACCGGCACGCTCAATCTGCTGGAAGCCTGCCGCCAGCACGGGATCAAGAAATTCCTTCTCGCCTCGACCTCTAGCGTCTATGGCGCCGATGCTCCCCTGCCCACCCCCGAGGACGCCAGCAGTGACCATCCCCTGCAGCCCTATGCCGCCAGCAAAAAGGCTGCCGAGGTTCTGTGTCATACCTACCATTACCTCTATGGCTTAGACATTACCGTGGTGCGCTATTTCACGGTTTATGGACCCGCCGGACGCCCGGATATGGTCATGTTCCGTTTTGTGCAGGGGATCATGGAGGGAAAGCCGGTCACCATTTACGGCGATGGCACGCAGTCGCGCGGCTTCACCTACGTGGATGATATTGCCGAAGGCACGATCTTAGCCTTGCAACCGCTGGGCTACGAAATCTTAAATTTAGGCGGGCATGAAACGATCCGAATTGTTGAATTGCTGACCCTCTTCGAGCAGTTGACCGGCAAACGCGCTCAGGTGATTTATGCCCTGGCCCATCCTGCAGATATGTACGCCAACTGGGCCGATACACGCAAAGCCCAAGCCTGCCTTGGCTGGCAGCCCAAGGTTGGTTTACAAGAGGGTGTGAAATCTCTGGTGGAATGGTATCTCAGGGAGCGTGCTTGGGCGAGCCAAGTGGTGACATGAATCTTGCGTTAAGCGATCGGGTTCGCCGCTTACTGGAGAATTTTTTCTCTAATTCCCTCCTGCGGCGGGTGGTGAAAAACTCGGCGTATCTCTTTAGCGCCACCGGGCTTGCGGCAGCCATCGGCATGGTGCAGGGCATTCTCATCGCGCGCCTGTTGGGGGTGGCAAACTTCGGTGTTTTAGGGGCCATTATTGTCTTTACCAGCGTGATCAATCGCTTTGCCTCCTTCCGCATGAGCGAGTTAGTGGTGCGCTACGTGGGCGAATTCGAGGAGCAAGGCGACCACAACCGCTCGGCTGCGCTATTCAAGGGAGCGGCATTGGTTGAGATGGGAGCTTCGCTAGTCGCTTTTTCCCTGATTTGGGCATTGGCGCCACTGGGTGCCCACTGGCTGGCAAA
>JAOAHK010000083.1 GCA_026415275.1 Anaerolineales bacterium | reverse complement strand
GATCTATACCCCATCTGGGACAACTCAAAATGTCTGTTGGGGCGCAGATGCCACGGGCGCAGGGCTTGCCACGGCAAACGCAGCTTTAGCATTAACTCCTTAGAAACTTTAGACTAACCGCAAAAAGCCCTCGTAATGAAGATTATGAGGGCTTTTTGAGCTTAAGCTTTCTGCAATTTAGGGTAAAGAAGGCCCCTTACGGTAGTTCCATTGAGCTTAAGAGGGACACGGCGATGTGATTCCGAAAAATCGCAACACCTCCCTGATTAATCCAAAAGAGCGTAGCCATTGAGGAGGAATCCAAGATTTCTCGCTTCGCTCGAAATGGCATGGAAGGTCTACCGTTCAAAGAGTGGACCCCCCGTAAGCACTATCCTACATGCAGGAGTATCATAACCTGCAATTCCCCTTTTGTTGACGCCCATGTGATATTCATTTAGAATCAATTTGCGAAAAATGATTCTATTTGTTGGTGCTAGAAAAGGAGCTAATCGATGGCGAAATATCCCTTCCCGTCCAAACGCGCTGCGATTTATCGCGATGTTCCCGATGAACAATGGTACAACTGGCGCTGGCAACTGAGCCACCGCTTGAACACCGCTGAGGAAATCGGCCAAGTCATCCCCTTGACCGACAGCGAACGCAAGGCGCTCAATGCCCCCAACCTCTTCCGGGTGGACATAACCCCTTATTTTATTTCTCTAATTGATCCTGACGATCCCGATGACCCGATTCGTAAGCAAGTCATCCCCACGGCAGCCGAGATGGTGCCTTTTACGGCCATGATGGAAGACTCGCTCGCTAAGCATCGCCCTTTCTCCGTGCCGTGCTTGGTTCATCGGTATCCCGCCCGCGTCTTGATGTTGGTCACCACACAATGCGCTAGCTATTGTCGTTATTGCACACGCTCGCGCATTGTCGGCGATCCTTCCGCCACCTTCTCGCGCGAAGAGTTTGAGATGCAGTTAGCCTATATTCGCCGTACGCCGCAGATTCGCGATGTGTTGCTCTCCGGCGGCGACCCGCTGGTGCTGGCGCCGAAGATTTTGGAAGAGATTCTCAGCCGCTTGCGGGAAATTGAGCATGTCGAGATTGTGCGAATCGGGACACGGGTGCCAGTATTTTTGCCCATGCGCATTACAGATGAACTATGCGACATGCTCCAGAAATACCATCCCTTGTGGATGAATATCCATGTCAACACCCCCAATGAGATCACCAAAGAACTCGAAGAAGCCTGTGACAAACTCACCCGTGCTGGCATTCCGCTTGGCAATCAAGCAGTACTCTTAGCTGGGGTAAACGACAATGTGGATGTGCAAAGACAACTGGTGCATGACTTGGTGCGCATTCGTGTGCGTCCGTACTATCTTTATCAGTGCGATTTAGTCGAAGGCGCCGGGCACTTTCGCACACCCGTGGGTAAAGGAATCGAGATCATGGAAGGACTGCGCGGGCACACCTCAGGCTATGCCGTACACCAATATATTATTGATGCACCGGGCGGGGGAGGCAAGATACCAGTTATGCCCAATTACCTATTGAGCTACTCTGATCACAAAGTTGTCTTGCGTAACTATGAGGGATATATTACCACCTACGAGGAGCCGTTGGATTATCTACCCGAAAGAGCAGCGAAGTTCAAGGGTGAGAAGCGTCCCGAACCTGGTCAGAGCGGCATACATGGCTTATTACAGGGAGAGCAGATGTTCATCAAGCCCGAAAACTTTGACGAAGTGCACGATCGACAGGGCATCCAACATCGTTTGAAGGATGAGAAGAAATGGCAACCGCTGGGGATTGGCAGCGGATCGGGTGAATAAATTTCGGATAACGACCGTAGCGCAAGATTCATCTCTCTGAATGTTGCGCTACGGAGAATCCCTACCCACCGCCGACAGGCGGGAAGATGTCAATCTTATCCTCTGGTTTCAATTGAGTCTTGTGTTCATTTTCGAGATAATAGACATCCCTCCCGTTGACAAAGACATGAATATGGCCCTGCAAATTGCCTTGCTCATCGATCAACTGTTCCCGGAGGGCAGGATATTGCCGAACAATTTCGCGAATTAAGTCCTCAATTGTAGCGCCGTGGTTCAGGTGGATCTCGACCGTCTTGGTGCCGACAACTGCCCGTAAGGTAGCATAAAAATTCACTTTCATCGTCCGTCTCTCCCGAATTGTTTCTAGCACTAAGGAAAGCCCTGCCAGCCGAGATGCGAAAACCCAATACTGGAGTAGTTTACTCAAATTATATCATGTCTATTCGGATTAGTGCATCCTGCGGGAGATTCACGCACGGTTGGAAATGCAAACTACGGGGGTGGCAAATAATCCCAAGGGTTGACCTTTGTGCCGTTATACATCATTTCAAAGTGCAAATGAGAGCCAGAAGAATTGCCCGTGTTGCCGATGGCGCCGATCACATTTCCTTGATAAACGCTTTGTCCACAAGTTACGTTGATCGCGCTCAAATGGGCATATAGCGTTTGCCAGCCGTTACCATGGTTGATCACTATCACGTTGCCATATCCCCAGTTGTTCCAACCAGAATAAACCACTACCCCGTTATCCACAGCATATACGGCATTGCCCGTTTCACCATCGATATCGATCCCAAAGTGATTTGTGGAGGGAGAATAATCAAAGCCGGATAAAAAGTGCCGATTGGTTGGCCAGATAAATAGTCCCACCCCAATCGCTCCATTGGCGACATCTTTACACGCACCAGGTCCAAGCACTTGGGCAACGCTAGGATTGTCGCGCGGGATTTCTGGAGCAGACCAACTGACAAACTCGCGCTTTCCCCCAGGGATCACCAGCCAAGTGCCTGGTTCGATATTCGGATGAGCATAATCGCCAATCGTGCTTGGATCTAAGCCATTGCCGGGAAAGTTGATGATATCCTCTGGCTTGACACCGAAAAATTCCGCCACTCGGTTTAAGCCATCGCCTGCTGACCACCTGTAATAAGTGCCATCCACAGGCAAGATGTTAAGTTCTTGCCCAGGGCGCAGGTTGTGAGGATTATCCCCTAAGGTGTATTGATTGCCCCACAAAATTGTTTCTGGCTTCAGACGAAACTTCTCCGCAATACCAAACAGCGTATCGCCTGGCTTCACAGTATATTTGATCACCTCGAAGCGCGGTCGGCTGGGTAGTGAAGTAAACAATTGTGTTTGGCGGTTAATGCCAACCTCCATAGGGGTTGGAAGCGGGGTTGGGGATATGCTTGTGACCGATGGCACCGTTGGGGTGGCAATCTCCACTTCGCTACCCTCAGCCGAAACAAAGGAGAAGAAATCAATCGTATAAAAACTGGGCATCACCCAAATTATCAGCAAAATTGACACCGCCAAGATCAAATGCGCAGCCCAGCGGGAGAACATCTCATCGAACCCCAATTCAGTAATATCTTGCCACAGGGTTTGCCATCGACCGGGCAGTTCAGTCTCTGAGGAGGCTTGTTCTGCTGCGTCTTTTGAGTTTGAACGCCTAATCTCAGAGTCGGGCAAGGGGTAGTTTTCATTCAAGGAGAGACGAGGATCGTCCATGAGCTGTAGAACTACAATGATTCGTCCGCTTCGCCCCTCATCATACCATCATCGCAGAAAGAATAAATTAAGACAAAATTAGGGTTTGTTCAGGCTAGCAATGGCATCATTAGCTGCTTGCTGAGGTGGAATGCGATCCTTAATGACAGCTAGGGCGGCATTGCGCAACGCGATTCCCAAAGGATCGCTTAAGCTGCTAGGGGGGATCACCTGAGCAAGATTTGAAATGGTATCGAGATCCTTGACAATCTGATTTTGCTCCCAAGTAAAAAAAGCGTCTGCCCGGGTGGGCAGGTAACCGCCGGTCTGGGTAAAGCTAGACATGAACTGTGCTTCGCTGAGAAAGGATGCCAATTGAAAGCTGATCCCAATCTGGTCAGGGATTGGGGTTGTGCACGCCCAAATCCAACCATCAGCGAGTGTTAGGGAGGTTTTTTTGGCTAGAAAACCTGCGGTAGCCCGCCAGGTTTGAGAGTTGCCTTTGAGATAACTCGACCCCCAAAGATATCCACTATCAATTTTGCCCTCAGTCAGCGCCTGAAGCACAGGTTGATCCGTCTCGGCTTGAATAACCCATGCTGGAAATTTACCTTGGCGATGGGCATAGGATAGATTATCCAACAATTCGGTTAAGACGTTTTCTTCTAGAATGGGTCGTCCTTGAGCGTTGCGCAGAGAGCCACCAGCTTGAAGATACAAGGCAAGCATTACTGTGGCCCGAGGGTCAGCAGCAGGAAAACCTAGCGTGTAGCGACTGATCAGCCAATCATTCCAATCTAAAGGGAGTTCGCTAGCGATGTTTTGGGGATAGGCTAATAAAAGCACATCCCCGATAAAGGGAATACCAAATGGCATGTTCTCGACGGTAACAAGCTGGCGCGCATACGGATACCATTTTTGGTCTTCGGAGAGTTGAACGTAGCCATCCAACGAATGAAGGATGCCCTGTTGAGCAAGCGGCGCAACCAACTCGCGGGGTAGAAGCACCAAATCTGGCAAGGCAAGGGGCGCTGCTTCACTGGCTGCAGTCAGCGCCTCGAGCATCCCTCCCGGACCTTCTTCTGCCTTAAGGCGAACTTCAATGGGCAGATTGGGAAATTGCTCATAGAAAGCCTGCAAACGGTCGCTGAGCAAGCGCGCAGTTTGTTGTTCGCTGTTCGGATCGAATTGAGGCGGCAACCAGATCCGCAAACCGCGGCGCAATTCTTGATGTGACAGAGGCGAAGGAGTGTTTGTCACCGTAATTACAGGCATTGGATTCGGAGAGGGGCTGCTTTGGGGTTGTGCCCGCTCTGTCTCTCCGGTGCAAGCCAAAAGCAGAGCTACCCCCAGAAAAAGCAACCCGATCCGTCCGCAGAATTTTAAGAAAGTTATGTAGTTCATCACACAGGCGCAGACAACAAGGCGTTTATTAATCCTCTCGTTCAAGGCGGGGATGGGTCTGCAATAAGCGCAGAAGTAGCTTGACTGCGTTTTCCACATCTTCCATATCGACCATTTCCGAAGGGGCATGAACATAGCGGCAGGGGATCGAAATCACGCCCGCAGGAACGCCACTGCGCGAGAGTTGGATTGCCCGCGCATCCGTCCCGCCAAACTCTAAGATTTCACGCTGATAGGGAATTTTGGCTTTTTCGGCAGTTTGGACCATCCACTGCACCAAGCGCGGGTCGGCTAACATCCCAGCATCGCGGATCTTTATGGCCGGACCTCTGCCCAAACGCACTTCCATCCGGTGCCCTTTGGGGGTGTCACCGGTGGCAGTGACATCGACCGCAATACCCAAATCGGGCTCCACTCCGAAGGCAGCTACGGTTGCCCCTCTTACCCCCACTTCTTCTTGGACGCTGAAGACAAAATATAGCTCAAACGCGCTTTTCTTCAATTGCCTCAGAGTTTCAATCAAGACTGCCACTCCGACGCGATCATCCATAGCTTTAGAGACCACCCGCTTCCCCAAATCTAAAAAGGGGCGTTCAAAAACTGCCACGTCCCCGATCTTAATTGGGCAATCGTCGACACTCGATGCACCAACATCCAGAAACATCTTCTCGATGGGCGGAATTTCATAGGAGGAAGGATTTTTTTCAACGCCGATCACCCCTTGAACGCCGTTCAAGAAACGCACGCGACCGCCCACGCAGTGAATCGGCATCACTCCTCCCAAAGGGACAAAGCGGGCAAAGCCTTGTTGATCAACATGGGTGACCATCAGACCAATTTCATCCATGTGAGCGACCAACATCAAGCGCGGTGCAGCGGCTTGCTTGCGCACAGCGAGCAGATTGCCAAGCTGATCCACCCGAATTTCGTCAACCAGGGGTTCGATCCACTCCCGGATTTGATTGCGTACTTGGCTTTCATATCCTGAGGGGGCAGGGATTTCGACAAGATTTTTTAGCAATTCTTTCATGATCTTGGTCTCCGCTTCGTTTGGTTCTCTTATCGTTCAGTTTGTAACAAATCGGCTGGCAGGGTTTGGAGGGCATGGTAAACGAGCAGCAGGGTGCTTTCCCAATCCGAAATGCGCGCAAGACTGGCTGGCGTATGCAGATACCGTGCAGGTACCGAGATGGAGATACTAGGGATGCCAGCGCGTTGCAGGTGAATTGCACCCGCATCGGTGCCACCGCCACCAGCTTGACGGAATTGGTACGGAATCCCCTTTTCCTCTGCGGTGTGCACAAAATGAGCCACTAAACGCGGGTCTGAAATTGTTGCCCGGTCGGAAAGGTAAATTGCTGTCCCTTTTCCTAAGCGGGTGTTATACCACTCGTTTTCGGGTGGGTAAAAACTGTCCTCGACTTGCAAGGGGAGATCATGGGCTAAGGTGCAATCTAAGACAATTGCCAAGTCTGGGTTCAGAGCATGGGCGGCTACTTTTGCGCCGCGTAAACCAACCTCTTCTTGAACAGTAAACGCTACCACCAAATCGAGGTTGGGATAATCGTGCTTAAGCAGTTCGATGGCAGTGGCAACACCGATGCGATTATCGAGCGCCTTTGCGCGAACGCTCCCCCCTAGCTTTTGAAACAGCGTGGCAAAGGTGCCCCAATCGCCTACTTTGGCTTTGCCTCCCCCTCCCAGGTCAACTCTTAGGCTCTCAACGCTAAAAGCGTTGCGGCGCTCCTCATTACTGGTGAGATGAATGGCTTTACAACCGATGACTCCCTTTTGATGATCCTTCCCAACGATTACAGGCTTTCCAGCCAACCAGCGGGGGTCAATTCCACCAACCACCTCAAAGCGAAAGATGCCCTCGTCTTTATCTTCATCAGAAGTGAGCATAAAGCCCACTTCGTCCATATGCGCTGCGAGCATGACCCTTAGCGGTTTGCCATCTTCTTTCTTCTGGTGCACGAGCAAATTCCCGAGGGCATCGCTGCGCATCTCCTGAACGAAGGGCTTGATCTGATCGATAATCAAACGGCGTACCTCTCCTTCGTTGCCGCTCACGCCAACGGCATTGCATAATTTCTCCAGCAGACGAAGCTGTTCCGCAGTAATCGCAGGTTGATTTAGGTTTTGGCTGTTTCGTCCCATTGAATTTTGTCCATGAAATCAATTTCTAGGGTGGCAGCGAACTCTGCCAATAGACGCGCAGCGCGCTGAATATCCTTTTTAGAGACAATCTCCACCGGGGTATGCATATAACGCAAGGGAATGCTGATCACCATGGTCGGAATGCCCTCAGCAATGGTCTGCAAGCGATCGGCATCCGTGCCAGAGTAGCGGGGCATTGGCTCCATCTTGTAAGGAATTTCTAGCTTCTCGGCAATCTCCTTAAAGGTTTCGTAGAGTTTGGGATGGACAGTTGGACCCCAGCCAAGCGTCACCCCCCTTCCGAGAGGAAAGGTTTTATGGCCTTGGCTGCCCGGGCCACTGGCATGGGTGACATCGATAATCACCGCTAAATTGGGCTGAATTTCAAAAGCTGAGGTCGCCGCGCCGCCTAAGGTTTCTTCTTCTTGAGTGCTGGAAACAGCCCAGATATCCCAAGCATGGCGCCGACCTTGCAGCTCTTGCAGACAGAGTGTCAGCGCGCACAGAGAAGCGCGGTTATCTAAAGAGGGAGAACTGACCAGCTCCGAGCCAAGTTCTAGATAGTTGCGGCTAAACGAGACGGGATCGCCAATCTGAACCCAGCGCTGAACTTCCTTCTCTTCTAAGCCCGTATCTGCCCATAAATACTCTAACGGAACACTACCTTCTGTGCTTCTGGGGGCAGTAAAAAGGTTGGCGGTTGAACAACTATGGCCGGCAGGGTGCGCTTGCCATGCACTTGCACCAATTGGCCGGGTAGAATGCGGTGGTCTACGCCACCGATCTCGGTCAGGCGCAAGAATCCTTCTCGAATGCCACTGACCATCAAGCCAATCGCGTCTTGGTGGGCAACCATCATCAAGCGCGGTCGGGGTGGTTCGGCGCTTCCTTTGCGGTAACCTAGTACACTTCCTAGGCGACTGCGCGAGACTTCATCAACAAGGGGTTTCCACAAACTTTCAACCTCTCGGGAAATCGATTCTTCATAACCCGAGAGTCCCGCCGGAATGGTCAATTTTTTCAACAGGTTGGAAAGGTTGGTTGTCTTCATGGCTTAATTGTATCGAAAACCAAAAGGATTACAACACCCCCAAAAGACTGATGGACTTGCAGCATTCCTTCGGCAAGCGGATTGAGTCAGGCTGCCAACTTGTGGAAGTAGGGGTTGGGGTTGAAGCGTCAAGCGGAGCAACCGTTGGCGGAGGAGGTGTTTCGGTTGGAGAAGGGGACGGGCTGGGTGTATCGGTGGGTGGCGGAGATGGACTCGGCGTCTGAGTTAAGGTTGGTTCTGGAGTGAGTGTATTGG
>JAOAHK010000082.1 GCA_026415275.1 Anaerolineales bacterium | reverse complement strand
GTCCTCAGAGAGTACAAAGGCATCAGTCCGTTCTCCCACCACAGAAACCCGCTCTACTAAGCCAGCCATTAGGAGTGAGCGCAAATTGGTCGAGATGCTACTGCGACTCACATCGAGCACCTCCATCATTTCGTCTTGCGATAATGCTTGGTGGGCAATAGATAATAGCCCTATAATCTCTCCACCGATGGTCGGGATGTTGTACTCCTCTAAATATAGCCCTATGTTTTTAATGTACTGTAATAAAGCCGATTGTTCACCTATTAAGGGAGGTTCACTTTGGTCATTTTCTTCTGTAGTCATATCTTCCAACCTTTTTGGGAATAACATAATTATTTGATATGCCTATACCATATAAGAATTTTATCTTATTTAAATTATTTTGTCAATAGTGAAATAAATGAATTGGTAAGTTTATTCTAAAGAGTGTATGGATAAATTTAATTTACGGAGTGGATCTTCACTCGGTTGACCCAAGCCAATCGTTTTCAGGAATTGCCTCTTGCTGAGTTTCACTTTGTAAAATTTAGTGAACTGCGTGACTCAATTTTCACATTTCTATGGTAAACTAGCGGATTGGTTTGCACTTATTTTTTTATTTTTTCCTCGGAGGTCAAGCATGTCAACAAAGAAATGGGTTTACTTGTTTAATGAAGTCGAAGAAGTGGAACGCGTCTGTGGGGGGGATTGGGAAAAAGTGCGTGCCTTACTTGGCGGCAAAGGAGCTGGTCTGGCGGATATGACGCGTGCCGGTGTCCCTGTTCCACCGGGTTTTACCGTCACAACTGAAGCTTGCAATGCCTACTACGCCTCAGGTGGACAGTTCCCTGAAGGGATGTGGGGGCAAGAGCTAGAAGCGCTCCAGAAAGTAGAAGAGCAGACCGGCAAAAAGTTTGGCGATCCCAGCCGTCCCTTATTTGTTTCCTGCCGTTCGGGGGCAAAGTTCTCCATGCCCGGCATGATGGATACCGTCCTGAACATTGGTTTGAACGACACCACTGCCGAAGGGATGGTCAAATTGACCGGTGATGAACGCTTTGTTTACGACGCCTACCGCCGACTGATCCAAGGCTTTGGCTCTGTAGTCCTCGGCATTCCTGATGAAGCCTTTGAAGATGTCCTCGAAGAATATAAACATCAGAAGGGTTACAAACTGGATACCGATCTTACCGCTGAGGACTGGAAAGCGCTGACCCAGAAATTTAAGGAGATCGTCCGCCAACACAAAGGTTTTGACTTTCCCCAAGACCCTCTCGAACAGTTGCGTCTAGCTACCGAAGCAGTCTTCAAATCTTGGAATGGCAAGCGCGCGGTGGACTACCGCAACGCTGCTGGCATACCCCACGATTTGGGCACCGCCGTGAACATCGTTACGATGGTCTTCGGCAATATGGGGTGGACTTCTGGAACGGGGGTTGCTTTTACCCGCGATCCAGCTACAGGTGAGAAGAAACTCTATGGTGAATATCTGCTAAACGCTCAAGGTGAGGACGTTGTCGCTGGTATTCGCAATACCGAAAAGATCGAGAAACTTGCTGAAGAGATGCCCGAAGCATATCAGCAGTTCCTAGACATCTGTGATAAGCTGGAAAAGCACTATAAAGAGATGCAAGATGTCGAATTCACCATCGAAAATGGGAAATTGTGGATGTTGCAGACTCGCAACGGCAAGCGAACCGCCAAAGCTGCGGTCAAGATTGCCGTGGATATGGCGAACGAGGGATTGATCTCCAAAGAAGAAGCGGTTTTACGCGTGACTCCTGAAAATGTCGATACTCTGCTCCATCCCCAATTTGATCCGAAAGCCAAAGAGGCAGCTAAGAAAGAAGGCAAGTTATATGCTACTGGGGTTAACGCTTCACCCGGAGCTGCGGTGGGACGAGTCTATTTTGATGCCGACACCGCTGAGCAAAAAGCCAAAGAAGAAGGGCAAGATGTGATCATGGTGCGCCCCTTCACAAAACCCGATGACGTGCATGGGATGTTAGCCGCCAAAGGGATTTTGACCAGCGAAGGCGGGGCAACCTCCCACGCTGCCGTAGTCGCTCGCCAATTTGGTGTTCCTTGCGTTGTCGGCGCGGCTTCCATCCGAATCAACCTCGAAAAGCGCTTTATGGAAGCCGGCGGTGTTCGGGTAGAAGAGGGGGATTGGGTTTCGGTCGATGGAACAACGGGTGAAGTGTTTGTCGGCCAAATCCCCACCAGCACACCCAGCCTCGAAGAGCAAACGGACTTGCTCACTTTACTGAAGTGGGCAGATGAAATTTGTGCCACACCGGGCATCCGCAAAGGACCAGCGGGTTGGCCGACCACGGGTTTACAGGTTTGGACCAACGCCGATTATCCGAAGGACGCGCGCCGTGCCCGTCAATACGGCGCGGTGGGTATTGGTCTCTGTCGAACCGAGCACATGTTCTTTGAACCCGAGCGTCTGCCCATCGTCCAGCGCATGATCCTTGCGGAAACCTCTGAAGAGCGCAAAGCTGCGTTGGATGAACTGCTCCCTGCCCAGCGCTCCGATTTTGAAGGTTTGTTCGAGGCGATGGACGGATATCCGGTGATCATCCGCTTAATCGACCCGCCTCTGCACGAATTCTTGCCTTCGGAAGAGAGCTTGCTTGAAGAAGTGATCACTATGCGGGTCAAAGGTGAGACGGAAGGTCTCGCCGAGAAGGAAAAGCTGCTCGCCAGCGTAAGGGCAATGCATGAAAGCAACCCAATGATGGGCTTGCGCGGCGTCCGCCTGAGCATTTACATGCCCGAAATCGTTGAGATGCAGGTGCGTGCCATTTTTGAAGCTGCCGCCAACATGGCCCTGAAAGGTATCGTGGTTAAGCCTGAAGTGATGATTCCTCTCACCGGCACAGTGAAAGAGCTGGAGTGGATTCAACCGAGACTAGAACGCATTGCCAAGCAGGTAATGGAAGAGAAGGGCATTACCTTTGAGTACAAGTTCGGCACGATGATCGAAATCCCGCGTGCTGCAATCACTGCTGGCGAAATTGCGAAACTTGCCCAGTTCTTCTCTTTTGGTACGAATGACCTGACACAAATGACTTTTGGTTACAGCCGCGATGATGCCGAGCGCAACTTCCTAGTAAAGTATGTGGAAGAGGGTATTTTGCCCAAGAATCCGTTCCAAACCCTTGACCGGGAAGGTGTTGGGCGACTGATGAAGATGTGCATCGAAGAGGGTCGTGCTACTCGCCCAGACCTTGAAGTTGGTATCTGCGGCGAGCATGGCGGCGATCCAAGCTCCATCGAATTTTGCCACATCGTAGGCAACAACTACGTCTCCTGCTCACCGTTCCGTGTGCCAGTGGCGCGCCTAGCCGCTGCCCATGCAGCTTTGAAGCATCAGGGCGTCCAAATCGCAGAGGACAAGTAGGCTTATCTTATTGCCAGTCATTGAACGGAAGAGCGCTTTTGTGCTCTTCCGTTTGTTTTGGTGTCTTAAACTTTTGGGAAAGAACTGGGTGCGAGTCTCGGGGAGGGCAATTGTTTTTCTCCCCAAAGGTGATTCGTTTGTTCGTTTTTCATTCGTTGACGATATCTGTAGGTGAGGACGCCTGTGATGTAAGCAGACTGGTGAGAGCTGACGGCGAAGGATTGATTCTGCACAGGAAGAAGATCGAGTATAATTCTGATGGTATTAATCCAAAATATTGTTGCAATTGTTGACCAATGAGAGAAAATCAGACGAACCTTCAGAAGCTAGAAATCCCAATTCAAGGCATGGACTGTGCAGAGTGCACGCGCCATGTCCAACAAGCTATTGCCGCTCTGCCAGGCGTTCAATCTGTTGAAGTTTTTCTGACCAGCGAAAAGGCGGTAGTTCACTTTGATCCCTCTCTAGTCAGTCTGCCAATCATCCAGCAGGCAGTGCAAAAAGCTGGTTATCAAGTGCCTACCCAGGTTGAATCTGCCAAGCTTACCTATACCCCTACCTCCAAACGCCTTAATGCCTTCCTTGTATTTGTTTTTGCCTTTGTCATCTTTGTCGTGGTTTTCGGAGAGTGGTTAGGCTTTTTCGACAAGCTCAATGAGCTTGTTCCTCGGCCGCTAGGTATTTTAGCTGTTCTCCTAGCGGGGATGCCTGTCTTTCGCAATGCCATCGCTGCCACATTGCGAAAACAGATTTCCTCTCATTCACTAATGACCTTAGGAGCCGTGGCTGCTCTTTTTGTAGGCGAGTGGGTGGCGGGGGCAATTGTGGTCGTTTTTATGTACGTGGGCACAACTATTGAACGTTTTACAGCTCAACAAGCCCGCCAAGCCATTCAAGCTCTCGCATCCCTTGTCCCCCAAACTGCATGCGTAGAGCGGGATGGCAATGAAATCCATATTCCCATTAGTCAAGTTCAACCAAAGGATCTTGTGATTGTAAAACCAGGCGAGAAAATCCCTGTCGATGGAATTGTACTGAGTGGGCAGGCGGTGTTGGATCAATCCAGCATCACTGGCGAAGCCATGCCGCTCGAAGCCGTAAAGGGGAGCTTTGTTTACGCCTCAAGCTTAGTGAAAAGTGGAAGTTTGCGAATCCTCACCGAACGGGTTGGCGAAGACACTACCTTTGGACGGATTATCAAGCTGGTCTCAGAAGCTGAAGCCAATCGGGGCGAGGTGCAGCGCCTTGCGGATCGGTTTAGCGCTTACTATCTGCCGATTGTGCTTGGCGTTGCAGGGTTGACGTTTTTATTTAGCCGTAACCTACTTGCTACGGCGTCTGTCCTTGTGGTTGCTTGTTCTTGTTCGATCGCCTTGGCAACACCCATCGCCATGTTGGCTTCTATTGGCGTCAGTGCCAAGCGGGGGATTGTGATCAAAGGCGGAAAATTTATCGAGGTATTGGCTCAAGCGACTGTCGTCTTGGTGGACAAGACAGGCACGTTGACGATAGGTAAACCGCAAATCACAGATATTGTGCCGCTGAATGGGATGAGTCCTGACGAGTTGCTGGCGTATGCTGCTGCCGCCGAGCGATACTCTGAACATCCTTTAGCTGAAGCGGTTTTAGAAGCCGCAACGGCTAAGGGGTTGTCCATTCCACCTGCCCAACAATTTGAATCCCAATCTGGGCTTGGTGTGCGTGCTAGAGTTATGGGTTCCCTTATTGAGGTTGGTAGCGCTCGCTTTCTTTCTCAAACTCAAAAACTTTCAGTGGCAGCTCAACTAAAGGAACAGGGAAAAACTCTCCTGTACCTTGCGATTGACGGAAAACCGAGCGCTGTGCTGGCAGCCAGCGATCGCCTGCGCCCAGAAGTGGCTCAAGCGCTGAAGGAATTGCGCCATCTTGGGATTCAGCACATCGAATTGTTGACGGGAGACAATGAACGGGCTGCTCAGGCAATGGCGAGCCAACTTCAGATCCCTGCCCGGGCGAATTTGTTGCCGGAAGATAAAATCGCCATCGTTAAGGCATTCCAAGCGCAGGGGAAAAAGGTGATCATGGTTGGCGATGGAGTGAACGATGCCCCAGCGCTTGCTCAAGCGGATGTCGGGATTGCGATGGGTGTCGCAGGAAGCGACATCGCAATCGAAGCAGCCCATATTGCGCTATTGAGAGAAGATTGGCGGCTTGTGCCAGATTTACTGCGCATTGCTCGCCGCACGATGGACGTCGTACGCATGAACTTGATCTTTACGGCGGTGTATAACCTTTTCGGGCTTAGCTTAGCTGCCCTCGGCATTCTCCCTCCAACCATTGCTGCAGCAGCTCAATCCTTGCCCGATCTCGGTATTCTTGCCAACTCTGCGCGGCTTTTGAACGAAAAACAAGCGCTGTCGGCTCATTAGCCTTCTTTTAGAGAACCAACAAGAAGGCTGTTGGTTCTCTAAAACTAGCTGCGTAAGTTCAAGATCGAATTCCTACTGAAGAAAGTTTTTAATCCCTGCTCCATTCAAGCTAAATTTTGGCGTTCCAACACCAGGGAATTGACGCACGGTTGCAATTAGCATGGCATAAATCCGATTGGGATCGCATGGATCCTCACTGAGCTTGATCTCTCCGCTCAATTCGATCTCAACTGTTCCATCAGTAACCTCAACACTGACCACATTTAGTTTGGATTTGTAGAGTGGGTTATATACGCCGCCAAACTCGGCTGTTTTGTAAAAGAAAAGATTTTGCAGGGCGGTCTTAATATCTGCTTCGACATCATCGGTGCGGTATTTGCCCGTGAAATAATACACAAGGCTATCCCCACAAGCAACATTCCCCCCACCCCCTTTCTGAATGAAGTAGATCAGAATTGGTTTTGTGCCAGCAGCAACCGTTGGGGTTGGAGGAGCTTGAGTCGGCAGGGGAGGTAAGGGGGGCAAGGTGGGCAAAGGAGTGTTGGTTGGAATTTCGGTTGGGGTTTCAGTCGGCAGAGGTGTTGGGGTGTCGGTTGGGATAGGGGTTGCGGTGGGTGCCAAGGTGGCTGTTGGGGTCGGGGTTGGCTGAGGGAATACCACGCTACAGGCAGCCAATAACAAGGCCAGTAGAGATGAGTTGAAAACTTGGATAAACCATTTCATGCGATTTCTCCTTCTAACGATGCGTGAAATTATACTTGAGTAATTAAACTTGGGGAAAAGTTTCAACTCCATGCCGAAGGTATTGGTGCAAAAAGGGTTAGCACAAAGCTGATTTCCAATCTGGCTTTTTCGAAGGCAGGTTTTGAGAAGAATGGAAATGGCTCAGACACTCTCCACGAATTATTACGTCTATCTCACGAAACCCTTATAAGTCTCACTATCTCTGCGTTGAGTTTTGTCCTAATATATTCTTGTAAAACAATCGTTTTGTCCTAGAATGCTAATTTTTTCTTGAAAAAGGAGGCAGATATGAAAGGGTATATGGGGAAAATGTTGGTCGTTGACTTGACCAAGAGGCAAGCTGAGCCTCAACCGATCGCGGAAGCATGGTTTGAGCAGTATGTCGGCGGCGAGGGGGTTGCGATGCGCTTGTTCAACGAGCTCGTGCAACCGGATAAAGATGTCCTTGACCCTGTTCAACCCCTGATCTTCGCAACCGGACCCCTCACCGGCACACTTGCTCCCTGTAGCGGTCGGTGCGTGGTTGTTTTCTGGTCGCCGCCAACGAAAACCATTGGTGCTTCCAATGGCGGTGGAGATTTTGCGCCGACCCTCAAACGCGCTGGGTGGGACATGTTGGTTGTGACTGGAAAAGCGGACTCACCCGTTTATCTCGTGATTGACAATGACAAAGTTGAGATCAGAGATGCTTCTATGCTGTGGGGGAAGACGGTCAGCGAAACCGAGGATTACCTTAAGGAGAACCTTGGGCTAAGTAATCTCTCTGTTGCTTCGATTGGAATTGCGGGTGAAAAAGGGGTAATGTTTGCCAGTATAATGAATGAGAAATACCGCGCTTTTGGACGCGGCGGTCCCGGCGCTGTGATGGGCAGCAAAAACCTCAAGGCAATTGCAGTGCGCGGCACCAAACGCCTGCCTACAGCTGATCAAGCGGCTCTCAAAGAGGTCGCTAAAGATGCCAAAGAGGAAATGTTCCTCGAAACGTTTGTGCGCGAAGAATTGCGTCCCTATGGCACCCCTTCATTCTATGATGCGATTAATGCTTTGGGCATCCTACCGACGAAGAACTGGCAACGGACGACCTTCCCCGAATCTCAAGATAAGTTGACCTACCAAGCCTATCACCAAATCTTAGAGGTCTCCCCCAAAGCCTGTTTCAACTGCGCCATCCATTGCGGGCGTTATACAAAGGTCAAAGAAGGACCCTATGCGGGTATGGAAGGTGGTGGGCCAGAATATGAGTCAATTGCTGCGTTTGGGAGCAAGTGTCTAGTTACCGATCTTAACGCCGTTGCGGCGGCGAATCACCTTGCCAATGATTTTGGCTTGGATATTATCTCCACAGGGCAGGTGATTGCAACTGCTATGGAATGGTATGAACAGGGTATCCTGAACAAAGAAAAGACTCAAGGCATTGACCTGACTTGGGGTAATGGGGACGCTGTAGTGGAGTGTGTCAAGCGTATTGCCCACCGCGAGGGAATTGGCGATCTCCTAGCGCAAGGTGTCAAGCGGGCAGCAGAAGCCTTAGGCCCTCAAGCAGAATACGCTGCGATGCATGTCAAAGGGCTAGAAATGGCAGCAGATGAGGTGCGCGCCAGCAAAGGCGAGGCAGTTGTGCACGCAACGGCCGCGCGTGGTGCCGATCACTTGCGCCCGTATGCCTCGGCAATCGACGCATTTGGCTATCGCGATGAAGAATTGGGCGTTGTCGGTGAAATCGACTATCTCGAAGATGGCAATAAAGCCTGGATCAAGCCCTTCCAAGAACTCTCGATGGCTACCAATCTGCTTGGTGTCTGCCTCTTCGCCTCGATCACGCTGGCAATTAAGGCCTCCACGTGGGCGAAGCTGCTCTCCGAGG
>JAOAHK010000081.1 GCA_026415275.1 Anaerolineales bacterium | reverse complement strand
GTCTGGGACACTAGCGGAATAACCGATAACACATATCAATTGCGCTTAACGGTGATCACCAAAGATAACCAAAAACATGTTTATATGGTTGAAGGATTGCGCGTGCGCAACTATACTCCAATTGAGACGGATACTCCTCAACCTGGTCAACAAGCACAAACAGAGTCAACAGCAACTTTAGAACCAACGCGCGCAGTCAATACCCCAACTCCTCTGCCAACGAACCCGCTTACCTTGCGCGAAGGCGATCTCACCCAAAGTGCTCTAAAAGGCATTGGGATTGTTGTAATTCTTTTTCTATTAGGGACGTTGATGGCTGTTTTGCGGAATAAATCCGCTTAGGATTGAAGATGTTTGCATCCATCACTCATTCAGAGCGTGAGCCGTATTTGATTGTCGGGTTAGGCAATCCCGGCAAGGAATATGCCCAGAGCCGCCATAATATTGGGTTTATGGTCTTAGACCGTTTGGTGGAGCGATATGGGTTTGCATTTACCCGCTATGAGCAAAAGGCATTTGTGGTCAAAGTGGTGGCTGAACAGGGAACCTTGATTTTTGCCAAACCGCAAACCTTTATGAATTTATCTGGGCAATCGGTTGCACCATTGGTTCGCTTTTACAAAGTACCGCTTGAGCAGTTGATGATCGTCTATGACGATATTGACCTGCCCTTTGGCACCCTGCGTATGCGGCCAGGTGGCAGTTCTGGAGGTCATAAAGGAATGCAATCTATCCTAGACCGTTTGGGAAGGCAAGACATCCCCCGCCTGCGAGTTGGCATTGGGCGTCCTAGTGGTTCTAGGGCGGCGGCGAATTACGTTCTGAATGAGTTTAACGCCCGCGAAAAACTCGACCTGCCCTTTGTTCTCGACCGCGCCGCTCAGGCTGTGCAAGATTGGATCAACTTGGGGCTTGTGGAGGCGATGAACCGTCACAATGTCAATCTTTTTGCCAGCGAAACTTGATGGCTGAAGCGACCTTTGACCCCCTCTTCCAACAAATTGAAGCTGCAAGTCGGGAACTCATCTCCGCCCTGCAGGATCAACACGGTTTGTTACCCCTATCGCTGCGCAGGGCAGCCCGTTTGCCTTTGGCAATTGCCTTATTAAAGGTTTTGCACACATCGGTTTTTTGGATTGTTGACCGGAACGATCGGGCATTGGCGTTGATGGAAGAAGCAAAGGTATGGGACTCAACCATAAACCGCGATCTCTTTGCTGAACCCAGCGTGTTGTTTTATGAGAAAACACCATGGAGCGATACCTCGCGTAAAGAACGCCTGACAGTCTTGACTCACTTTGCTCTGAGCCATCTCCCGACCACAAAGTCTATGGAGAGACCGGCATTAGTGATTGCCTCTGCCCGCTCGGTTATGACCCGCACCATGCCGCGCCGTGATTTCCTCAAAGCCATCCGCTTCTATAAACCAGGTGCTGTGTACTCTATGGAGAGGATGATCCAGCATTGGAGCGAAATGGGTTACGAACGGGTAAACACTGTGCTAGATGTCGGTCAATTTGCCCGAAGGGGAGGGTTGTTGGATATTTGGCCGATTGCTTCTCCCTTCCCCGTAAGACTGGATTTCTTTGGGGATCAGATCGAATCGCTCCTTCCCTTCAATCCAACCGATCAGCTTACTGACCGAAAGCAGGAAGGCTTGACGAACTTAGTGGTTCCACCAGCTAGAGAATATCTGCTCAATCCTTCCTTCTTGGAGCAAGTTGAATCTCCTCAAGACATCTGTGAGTTCCATTTACCTTACTTGCACCCTTTTCCCGCAAGTGTTGTCGATTATCTCCCCGAGCGCACCTTGGTCATTTTGGATGATGCGGACGGAGTGCGCCAAATCGCTACTGAGATCGAAGAGCAAGCGTTGGAGCTACGTCAATCTGCTCTTAAGGATGGAATCATCACAGAGGACAGTCCAACTCCCTATCTTTCGTGGTCTGAGATCGAAGATTCGTTATCCACACGAAGGGGACTTCAGTTGGGATGGCAAGAGGAAAACCCGGAAACAATGCTGGCGATTCAGCAAGCATTTGAAATGCAACCACGCTTTGGCGGACGCCTCAAACCGTTTCTTCAGTATTTGGAAGAGCTGGAGGGAAAGAGCAAGGCTATCTGGGTTGTTTCCCGTCAGGCTTCACGCCTTGAAGAATTATGGCGCGAGGGTCAACGCGGAGGGCAAGCAAAACCTGAGGTTGTGCAATTCGTCAAAGGGAGCTTAGCCGAAGGTTTTGCTTTTCGCGCAAGGGATCAAAGCGGGTTTCATGTCTTCTCCGATAGCGAGATCTTTGGTATCCGTCCACCAGAGATTCGCCATCGCAAAAAGCAAGTTGTCTCTAGCCCAGAGGCTCAATATGCCGACTTGCAGCCCGGCGATTATGTCGTTCACGTTGATCATGGGATCGGGATATTTATCGGCTTGGTCACGCGCACCATTGACGAGGTAGAGCGGGAATATTTGTGCATTGAATATGCCAACCAAGCCCAATTATTCGTGCCAGTCTATCAGGCCGACCGCGTCAGCCGCTATATTGGAGCGGATAAACGGGCACCAACTCTGAGTCATTTAGGCACTTCGGAATGGCATTCGGTCAAAGCACATGTCAGCGAGGCAGTGGTCGAAGTTGCCCAAGACTTGCTTGACCTCTATGCCAAACGCAGCGTCATTGCCGGGCATTCCTTTTCGCCCGACTCCCCTTGGCAAGAGGAATTAGAAGCCAGCTTTCCATATGTAGAAACCGAGGATCAAATCCGTGTCTTGCAAGAGGTGAAAGCCGACATGGAGTCACCCCGCCCTATGGATCGTCTGATCTGTGGCGATGTGGGTTATGGAAAGACCGAGGTGGCTTTGCGCGCTGCCTTCAAGTGTGTCGTGGATGGCAAACAAGTTGCTGTGTTGGTGCCGACTACGATCCTCGCCCAACAGCACTATGAAACCTTTCGGCAACGTCTGGCAGCTTTCCCTGTTGAAGTGGAGATGTTATCGCGCTTTCGCACCCCACAACAGCAACAGGAGATCATCCACAAACTTGCCGAGGGCAAAATTGATATCATCATTGGCACGCATCGCTTGCTTTCCAACGACGTTAAATTTAAGGATTTGGGTCTCTTGATCATTGACGAGGAGCAACGCTTTGGGGTCATTCATAAGGAGAAACTTAAAAAGCTGCGCGCCGAAGTCGATGTCTTAACCCTCACTGCCACTCCCATCCCCCGCACCTTGTATCTTGCCTTAGCTGGAGTGCGCGATATTTCGACCATCAACACCCCGCCTGAAGAGCGTATCCCAATCTTGACTCATGTAGGCCCCTATTCCCCAGAGTTAATCCGCAAAGCCGTATTGCGGGAAATTGAACGTGGCGGACAAGTCTTTTTTGTCCACAACCGTGTCCAGACCATCGAAGCGATGCGCCGCCATCTCGAAAAACTGGTGCCGGAAGCCCGAATCGCTGTTGCGCATGGGCAAATGCCAGAAAAGGAGTTGGCTGAACGCATGCGCCAATTTACCCAAGGCGAAGTGGATGTCCTTTTGACCACCTCAATTATCGAGTCGGGTTTAGATATACCCAACGCCAACACCTTGATTGTGGATCGCGCCGATACCTTTGGTTTAGCCCAACTGTATCAACTGCGCGGGCGCGTTGGCAGAGGAGCACAACGTGCCTATGCCTACTTCTTCCGCCACAAACGCCGCCCACCAACTCCGGAAGGACAACAACGGTTAGAGACCATCGCCGAGAACACCCAACTGGGCGCCGGTTTTTCAATCGCAATGCGTGATTTGGAAATGCGCGGTGCAGGGGATATTTTAGGGACGCGTCAATCGGGGCACGTTAACGCGGTTGGCTTGCATCTTTACACCCGCCTGCTGGCTGAAGCAATCCGCCGCTTGGGAGTGAAGGAAGGTTTGCCCCCCTCGCGCTTGCAACCCTATTTTGCCGAAGAGGCGGTAAGCAGCGTGACCGTTGACTTGCCACTGCAGGCTGCCATTCCCGCTGAGTACGTTCCCGATAAGTTAATGCGCTTACAATTGTATCGGCGCATTGCGGATATCAAATCGCTAGCCGAGATCGAAAAATTGCGCTCCGAGTTTCAAGATCGCTTTGGACAAGTGCCCGAGGCGGTTGAAGATTTATTCTACCAAATGATGGTGAGGCTGCTTGCCCAGCGGGCGGGTCTATCCTCAATCAATGTGGAAAACAGTCAATTGGTCTTGCGATTTCCTGAGGGTGTGCAACTGCCAAGCGGCCGGTTTCTTCATCCGGCAGCCCGGTGGGGTAAGACGGCAATTTGGTTCGCCTATGGGAATGTTGAAAATTGGCGAGAGGCGCTTCTGGAAATTTTGACCGAACTTCAGAGAGAAGTGAGCTTGCCAACCTTCGTGGCATAATATAGAGGACTTTATGCAACCCTCTAAACCTATTCCTATCAGCAAGCGGCTGTTTGATCTCCTTGTGAGCTTCGTTTTGGTCATCCTTCTTTCGCCCTTGCTGTTGATCATTGCCTTGTTGGTATGGATTGCTCACGGTTCGCCAGTGCTATTCCGCCAACGGCGTCCGGGCTATCTTGGTAAGCCGTTTACCTGTTATAAATTCCGCACCATGAACGAGCGCAGGGATGAGAACGGGAACTTGCTGCCCGATGAGCAGCGCTTGACCCGTTTGGGCAAGTTTTTACGCTCAACCAGCTTGGATGAACTGCCTGAGTTGTTCAACGTCCTGCGCGGCGAAATGAGCTTAGTCGGACCGCGCCCACTGCTGATGCAGTATCTTGACCGCTACACGCCCGAACAAGCGCGGCGACATGAAGTGTTGCCAGGCATCACGGGCTGGGCGCAAGTGAATGGGCGTAACGCCCTGAGCTGGGAGGAGAAATTCCGGTTGGATGTATGGTATGTCGATCATTGGTCGTTTTGGCTTGATATAAAGATTCTTGCCTTGACGGCGATCAAAGTGTTGCGCCGTGAGGGAATAAGCAGCGAAGGGTATGCCACCGCACCGGAGTTTATGGGGAATTCAGCGGAAGGCGATATGTAAAAGCGAGGAAAAAACTCTGTATGGATAATCAAACCCTCTATCGCTTGATGTGTCGCATACGCTTTTTTGAAGAGTTGGTGCTGGAGAAGTTCCCCAGCGGTGTGTTTGTTGGCACGACGCACACGTATCTCGGCCAAGAGGCAAATGCTGTTGGCGTATTGGCGCATCTCCAAACAGAGGATATTGTCTTCAGCAACCATCGCGGACATGGACATTTCCTAGCTTATGGCGGTGATCCTCGCGCATTATTTGCAGAGCTAATGGGCAAGCAAAGCGGTGTCTGCGGCGGACGAGGTGGCTCGCAACATTTGCATTGGCGCAATTTCTATTCCAATGGAGTGCAAGGGGGGATCGTGCCGATTGCCAGTGGAATGGCACTAGCGGAAAAAATCAAGCAGAGCGGGGCGATTGCTGTCACTTTCATAGGGGATGGAACGCTTGGGGAGGGGGTTATTTACGAAACATTCAATATGGCAAGCAAGTGGCAAATCCCCGTTCTTTATGTGCTAGAGAATAATCGCATTGCCCAAACCACGCCGATTGAAATGACCCTCGCAGGGACGATCCCCGATCGCTTTCACGCTTTTGGCATTGCATGCGAAGAGCTAGACACCAGCGATGTGCTTGAGATCTATAAAGCAGCAGGAAAATGGCTGGAATGGGTGCGCAAAAACCGATCTCCTGGGGCGTTGATCTTGCATACCTATCGCTTCGGACCTCACTCAAAAGGAGATAAGACCCGTCCTGCCGAGGAGGTTGCCCGGATCAAGGCGGCTTTTGACCCATTGAAAATCCATGCAGCGCGTTTGTCGCAAGGAGAACACGAAAAAATTGAAGCGGAAGAGCGGGAATTGATTCGCCAAGCCTTTGAGACGGCGTTGAGAGATGAATATCCATTGGCCCTCCCCCCCGGCCCCTCTCCCGTGGGGCGAGAGGGGGATGACCTCACCCCCGGTCCCTCTCCCACGGGGCGAGGAGTGGAAGAGGGGTTAGGGGTGAGGGAAGAAAAAATTACCGTCCTTCAATCCCTCAACCAAGCCCTGCACCAAGCTCTCACCCAAGATGAACGGGTGTATCTTATCGGACAAGACTTGCTTGATCCTTACGGGGGTGCCTTCAAAGTCACGCAGGGGTGTTCTACCAAATTTCCCGAACGGGTCTTTTCAACACCGATCTCCGAAGCTGGCTTAGTCGGTATTGCCGCTGGTATGGCATTGCGCGGCCTGTTGCCAGTGGCGGAGATCATGTTTGGCGATTTCCTAACCTTAATTGCCGACCAAGTGATCAATCACATCGCCAAATTTCGATGGATGTACAATGAGGCAGTTAAGGTGCCGCTGGTGATCCGTACACCAAGTGGCGGCGGACGTGGTTACGGGCCAACCCATTCCCAATCGTTGGAGAAGCTCTATCTCGGTGTGCCCGGCGTTCATGTTGTGGCAATGACCCATTTCGGAGAGCCGCGCCAATTGTTGCTCTATGCCCTCTTCAAAGACGACAATCCAGTGATTTTTGTAGAACATAAGAGTTTGTATCCTTTGTGCTTACTGTCGGATACTGCTGGTGATTTCGAGCGAGAGATCAGTTGGACAACGTTGGGTTATCCGGTTTATACTCTGCGCCTGAGAAACGCCCCAACCCCTTGTCTGACTTTGATCGCCTATAGCTATACAGCGGAGCTAGCCAGACAAGCCATGCTCCACTTGGCTTATCAAGACGAAATCTTTTGCGAATTGGTCGTCCCCACTCAGCTAAACCCTTATGCTGGTGAGAAATTATGGGAATCGGTTCAACGCACATGTCGCGCGCTCGTAATCGAGGAGGGTACGTTGAGCTTAGGCTGGGGAGCAGAAGTCCTTGCGAGGTTGGCGGAACAATCTTCTCCTAACCTAATGCGGGCTTGCCGTTTAGCTGCGGCTGAGCATCCAATCCCGGCATCTCCGCCCTTAGAGAAAACGACTTTGCCTAGTGTAGATACCATTGTTCAGAAAGCGAAGAGCTTAATGGAATTGTGAAGTGTCATCTTCGAGGTAATCATGAAAGAACAGATCACCCCAATCTATTTCCCCTTGATTAACCCCAACGAGGCGGAGATGATGTTGGTTTCCATTGCCGTTCAACAAGGTCAAGTCGTTGAAATGGGACAAGTTCTAGCAACCGTGGAGACAACGAAAGCCACCAGTGAAATAATCGCTGAAAATCGTGGATATATCTTTTTGGTGCACCAGCAAGCAGGGGTGATGGTGAGGGCCGGTGATCTATTCGGCTATCTTTCCCCCAATCCGCAGTTTGAAGTGCAAAACATTCAGAGAGAACAACCAAACGCTGCCCAGACCTCGACAGAGGCTGCAGAGATCGGAAACCTGCGCATAACCGCGCCCGCACAGCGATTGGCAAAACAAATGGGGATTGATCTAAGCCGCTTGCCTAAAGATGAATGGATTACCGAGCAACGCTTGCGGCGTTGGATCGAGGAAGAGGGGCTGAGCACTCGGCCCTCGGTTTCTGCTGAGATCGATTCTTCCGGTTTGTTGATTTTTGGTGGAGGTGGGCACGGGAAATCGCTCATCGAATTAATCCGTGCCAGCGGTCAACATCTTATTGCCGGCGTGATTGACGACAACAAACCGCTAGGCAGCCTGATCCTGGGTGTGCCTATCATTGGGCGAAGCCAAGATTTGCCTGCTTTATACCAAAGGGGATATCGCTTGATGGTCAACGCGGTGGGGGGTATTGGCGATATTTCCCAACGCATTGCAGTCTTCGAACACGGTCGATCGGCTGGTTTTGCCTTCCCGACAGTGATTCATCCAACTGCATTTATCGAAGAGAGTGCAATTTTAGGCGAAGGCGCACAAGTATTTCCTCACGCTTACGTGGGAAGCGACGCTTACATTGGATTTGGCGCGATTATCAACACAGGGGCAATTGTCTCTCACGATTGTCAACTCGGCGATTATGTCAATCTATCGCCGGGATCGATTTTGGCAGGGGAGGTTGTCATCGGCGAAGCAACCTTGATCGGGATGGGAGTCACAGTCAATCTGAGGGTAAAGATCGGCGCTCGTTGCCGTATCGGTAACGGGGCTATTGTGAAGCAGGATGTGCCAGACCACACAATCGTTCGCGCGGGTGGAATATGGCCATCATAAAGATAGCTAAACGACGCCGAAGTTGCCCAAGGGAGAGCAACGAGAACATAAGATACGCAGCAATTCTCTCCTGTCAGATCACTTTCATGAGCTACCCTTGTTGAAATCGAAGACCTAGGTGGAGTTTAAGAACCCTTTTTGAAATAAATGCAGGGTCTGTGTCTTTTAAAATAGTATATGCAACGCAATGATTATATGTATATATTTTTGGGTGAATAAGATCCCCAATG
>JAOAHK010000007.1 GCA_026415275.1 Anaerolineales bacterium | reverse complement strand
GTTCTTAGGTGCATATTTGCTCTATATACAACGGTCTCCGAAATATCTCTACCTGGCTGTTCTCATGGCGGCTTTGGGGGTTTATACCTACAGCCCGGGTCAGGTGATCCTCGCCGTAACTGCGGTTGCTTTGTTTGCGCTTGATTTTCGCTACCATTGGCAAAACCGCTCTTATTTAGGAATAGGTTTCTTGCTAGCACTTATTTGGGCAATCCCCTATTTCCGCTTTTTATCCTATCACCAAGAGGCGCCGTTACAACATCTACGCAATCTGGATTCCTACTGGTTCTACGATCTACCCCTATCGACCAAAATTGGGCGCTATGTCAAAGAGTATCTGATGGGCTTAAACCCCTATTATTGGTTTTGGCCGCATTCGATTGACCTAAACCGCCACACCATGAAGGGCTATGGACATCTGGGGCTTTGGAGTTTGCCATTTATCGTATTGGGTTTGATTATTGTGCTTCGTCAGTGGCGCAACCCATCCTATCGAGTGTTTCTGGTGGCTCTGCTTGCAGTCCCAAGTGGAGCTGCTCTGGTGGGAGTAGGGATAACCCGCTTGCTGGCAATGGTCATCCCGATGGAGGTTTTGGCTGCTCTGGGGTGGGAGTGGATAATATCCTCAATTCTAGATGTGCGTTGGCAAAAATTGGTTCAAACGGCGTTGTTCTTATTTCTGAGCGCGATTTCCTTGTCTATGACAGCGGACAGTTTGCGCAATGGTCCGACATGGTATGAGGATTATGGCTTATATGGAATGCAGTATGGCACGCGCCAGCTTTTTGAGCAAAAAATCCCTCAATTCTTGCAGCGAGACCCGCAGGCGTATCTTTTTGTGTCCTCATTATGGGCGAACGGAGCGGATGTCTTTGTGCGTTATTTCCTAACGCCTGAACAGGCGCGCCGAGTTGCGTTGGGGTCGATTGATAGTTATATATCGCGCAAACAACCTCTAGATGAAAATACGCTATTTTTCCTGACCCCTGAAGAGTTCCGCACTGCTCTTGCCAGCCCCAAGATGCGTTTTCTCAAGATCGAAGATGAAATCCCCTATCCGAATGGGAAGACGGGTTTTTATATTGTTCGTTTCGTTTATGTCGATAATGTGGATGAAATTTTTGCGCGTGAATTGGAACTGCGCAGACAATTGATGACCGCCCATATCGTTGTGGAGGGAGTCTCGACTAAAGTGCGCTACAGCCAAATCGATGATGGGGAGCTTGGAAATCTCTTCGATCAAAAGCCCGACACCTTAATTCGCGGTCGAGAAGCAAATCCTTTTATTTTGGAATTTGAATTTGTGCAGCCTCAATTTTTGAGAGGGATTCAAGCTCAGTTTGGGTCGATGGATTTTGAGCTGGTTGTCTATCTTTACTCGGCAGGTGAGACAGAGCCTATCGAGCTGCGCCAAGAATACCGTGGTTTGCCGCCCGATCCATCCGTTGATTTGTTGTTTCCAAAAGAGATTAACTTGAGTAAACTCAGAATTGAAATTCACGATCTTAATCATGGAGAGATCGCAAATATCCACATTCGCGATCTGAAATTCTTGAAGTAGAAGGAGGACATTTTGTGAAAGCAGTCTTTTTCCAACAACATGGTGGGCTCGAGGTGCTTCAGTATGGTGAGTTGTCCACTCCCACGCCATCCATGGGGGAGGTATTGGTTCGGTTGAGAGCCGCCGCGCTCAATCGTGTTGACCTCTGGGTGCGCAATGGTTGGTCGGGGTTGAAACTTTCCTTGCCACACATTCCAGGGGCGGATGGAGCAGGTGTGATTGAAATGGTAGGCGAGGGAGTGACGACGGTAAGTGAAGGGATGGCGGTAGTTATCAATCCTAATCTTGGCTGTGGAAGATGTCCGGAATGTCTCGCCGGCCAAGATAATCGTTGTCGCAATTGGCATCTGCTTGGCGAAACGAAATCGGGCACTTATGCAGAGTATGTTGTGGTTCCTGAAAGAAATGTATTACCCTTGCCTGAATCTATCTCGATGACAGAGGCAGCAGCCGCAGCTTTGGTTTTCCAAACCGCATGGCATTCGCTGATAACGCGCGGACAGCTCAAAGCAGGTGAAAGCGTATTGATTGTGGGGGCTTCTGGGGGAGTAAATACAGCTTCTATTCAAATCGCTAAGCTTGCTGGCGCAACTGTTTTTGTGGTGGGTTCAAGTCCCGAAAAGTTGGAGCTGGCAAAATCCTTAGGAGCGGACTACTTGATCGACCGATCTCAGGAGGAGAACTGGTCAAAAGTGGTCTATCAACTGACCGATAGACAAGGAGTTGATGTCGTAGTCGATAATGTGGGTACTACCTTTCCGATGAGTTTTCGCGCCGCCAAGAAAGGTGGGCGTATACTCACAGTAGGGAATACTGGTGGAGCGATTTTTGAAATCGACAATCGTTTTGTCTTTGGCAAACATCTGAGCATAATCGGCTCAACCATGAGCAATCAACAAGACTTTCGTCAGGTTATGAAGTTGGTTTTTGAGGGTAAATTAAGGGCGGTTGTTGATCGAGTTTATCCTCTACGCGAAGCCAAACTTGCCCAAGAATGGTTAGAAAGTGGCCGACAAAACGGGAAAATTGTCCTAGAAATTGGTGACCTTTGAAAACGCCGCTTTTCGTAACTTTCGTTTTCTTTAGCGTGTTAATCACAGGGAGTGGGCATCTCATCGGCGTAATTGAGACACTTCGTCGATGGGGTACTCTTGAAAGCTTATTAGGGAATGTTGTTTATTATGTATTTATATCAAATCTTGCCTTGTGTCTTGCTGCGATTGGAGTTTTGCTTGCGGTCTGGTTTCGGCTTCGCAGAGCTAGGTGGTATGTTCTAGGTTATGTATTGTTGTTCATTTTTCTCTATTGGTTCGATCGCTTGGTTGTTTTTCGGACTTACTCTTTCACCCGTATTCCTTTTGGAATTGCATTCCAAATTGTGATTGGGATTGTGTTATACGTTGGATTTAGTCGAAAATCTGTGAAAGCGTATTTTGGAGAGATCAATGCCTGAAGATAAGTCACTCAACCCAAAGATTCAAAGATTGCGCGAGTTGCGAGCCCAAAGCTGTTTAGGAGGCGGAGAGGAACGCATCCGCGCACAGCATGAACGCGGAAAATTAACAGCCCGTGAGCGGATCGATTTACTGCTCGATAAAGGCACTTTTCGAGAAATTGATGCCTTCGTTGTCCATCGCACATATGATTTTGATTTGGACAAACAGCGTATACTGGGTGATAGCGTAGTCACCGGATGGGGGATGATTGAAGGGCGTTTGGTGTATGTGTTTTCACAGGATTTTACTGTCTTTGGGGGCAGTTTGGGCGAAGTCCATGCCGAAAAAGTTTGCAAAATTATGGATATGGCGATGAAGAACGGTGCGCCTGTGATCGGTTTGAATGACTCGGGCGGGGCGCGCATCCAAGAGGGAGTTGTTTCACTCGGGGGTTATGCCGATATCTTTTTACGCAACACTTTAGCTTCGGGGGTGATCCCGCAAATCAGTGTCATTATGGGACCCTGCGCTGGGGGTGCGGTGTATTCTCCCGCCCTAACCGATTTTATCCTGATGGTGCGCAATTCATCGTATATGTTCATCACTGGTCCAGAAGTCGTTAAGGCGGTTACGCACGAGGATGTCACATTTGAAGAGTTGGGCGGTGCAGCGGTACACTCGGAGATTTCTGGAGTGTGCCATTTAGCAGCCGATAGCGAAGCGGATGCTCTATATCTTGTGCGCAAACTGCTCAGCTACATTCCCCAAAACAACATGGAAGATCCGCCTTTTGTTCCAACCACGGATGACCCGTTACGCATGGAAGAAGCACTAGATGACATTATCCCGGATGATCCTCAAAAACCATACGATATACGCGAGGTAATTCGTTTAGTTGTCGATGACGGAATTTTCTTTGAGATTCAAGAATACTTTGCTCCGAACATTGTAATTGGTTATGCTCGCCTCGGAGGTCATAGTGTGGGGATTGTTGCGAATCAACCAGCGGTGTTAGCAGGGGTTTTAGATATCAAATCTTCCGAGAAAGCTGCTCGCTTTGTGCGCTTTTGCGATGCATTCAATATCCCTCTGGTGACCTTTGTTGATGTGCCTGGTTTTATGCCTGGCGTGAGTCAAGAGCATGGCGGGATCATTCGCTCTGGAGCAAAATTGTTATACGCGTATTGCGAAGCGACGGTACCCAAATTAACCGTTGTCACCCGCAAAGCCTATGGGGGAGCGTATGATGTGATGAGCAGTAAACACATTCGTGGTGATGTGAATTTCGCCTGGCCATCGGCGGAAATTGCCGTGATGGGACCTGAGGGAGCTGTGAATATCATCTTTCGAAAAGAGATTGCCAAAGCAGAAGACCCTGAAAAGCGAAGGGAAGAGTTGGTCAGGGAATATCGAGAAAAATTTGCCAATCCTTATATTGCTGCTGAGAGAGGCTATATCGATGACGTCATCGAACCTCATGAGACCCGCCCGCGTTTGATCAACGCCTTAGAGATGCTTGCCAACAAACGCGATACGAATCCACCCAAAAAGCACGGTTGTATTCCCTTATAAAGTTTATGTAACGGAAGTAGAGTCTATGACATGGCAAAAAAAGTGGATTGAAGTCAGGGGGCACCGGATTTATCTTGAGCGGTGTGACAGGGAGAATTCACCGTTAGTAGTCTTGTTGCATCACGGGTTGGGTAGTGTGCAAGCCTGGCAGTCACAAATGGATGTTATAGCGCGCTCAGGTATTTCGGTACTTGCCTATGATCGTTGGGGGTATGGGAGATCAGATGATCGCTCGCGTTTAGATCCGCCATTTTTTTGGGAAGATGTCCGGGATTTGGAGGAGATTTTAGGCAGTGAGTCAAAGCCGCTGATTATCATTGGACATTCTGATGGTGGTAATATTGCGTTAACCTTTGCCAGCAATCATTCCGAGAACTTGCTTGGTGTGATTGTGATTGCGGCACATATTTACTTTGAACCCAAAATGGCACAGGGCATTCAAGAACTTCTGCGAGCATTTCAAGAAAACAAATCCTTCCGAAGCGGGTTACAAAGCATCCATGGAGGGAAACCTGTGTTTGAACGCTGGTTTCATGCTTGGTCGCAAAGTGGCATGGATTGGGATCTGAGGCCAGCATTCTCTTCTATTTCCTGTCCAGTTTTGGTTCTACAAGGTAGTGAAGATGAACACGCGTCGGTTAAGCACGCTGTAGATTTAGCAGCAGCTTTACCCAAGGGGCGCGTGCGAATCCTTGAAGGAATAACTCACATGCTTCCGCAAAAATTCTGTGACATTTTCAATCAAATCCTTTTCGAAGCTCTCTTAGATTTTCAAAGGGTTGATCAGTATGTTCAATAAAGTATTAATTGCCAATCGAGGTGAAATTGCTGTGCGCATTCTGCGCGCCTGTCGCGAATTAGGAATGCAAACCGTGGCAGTATTCTCCGATGCTGACAGACATGCTCTACATGTTCGCTACGCAGATGAAGCGTATCACATTGGCGCGTCTCCTTCTCGAGAATCTTACTTGCGCGGTGATAAGATCATAGAAGTAGCTCTAAAGTCTGGGGCAGGTGCGATTCATCCTGGTTATGGATTTTTAGCGGAGCGCGCCGATTTTGCACAGGCGGTTTTGGACGCGGGTTTGGCATTTATTGGACCCAAACCCTCTTCAATTGCAGCGATGGGGGATAAGGCGGTAGCGCGGGCAACGGTTTCAAAAGCTGGAGTGCCAGTTGTGCCCGGAACCGAAGGGGAGGGATCTTTGCGGGATGATGAATTATTGGCAATTGCTCCGCAAATTGGTTTTCCCTTGCTGATCAAAGCTACTGCCGGCGGTGGAGGCAAAGGAATGCGCGAAGTAAAATCTCTTGAGGAGATGCCATCTCTTCTGAAAGCCGCCCGCCGCGAAGCTGAGGCTGCTTTTGGAGATGGAAATGTTTATTTAGAAAAATTAATTGATGGCGCCAGACATATTGAGTTTCAAATCCTAGCCGATACGCATGGCAATGTAATTCATCTTGGGGAGCGGGAGTGTTCTTTACAACGCCGCCATCAAAAATTGCTTGAAGAAAGTCCCTCTCCTTTTGTGAACGACGATCAAGAATTGCGCCACAAAATGGGGGAAGTTGCCGTTCGAGCTGCGGAAGCAGTCGGTTATGTCAATGCTGGAACGATCGAATTTTTGGTTGATAAAGACAAGCGCTTTTATTTTTTAGAGATGAACACCCGCTTGCAAGTAGAGCATCCCATTACAGAGATGGTTACAGGGGTAGATATTGTGAAGGAACAAATTCGTATCGCTCGCGGGAGACAACTCCGATATAAACAGGAGGATATTGTGCTGAAGGGATGGTCTATCGAGTGTCGGATCAATGCTGAGGATCCATATAACAATTTCATGCCCTCAACTGGTGTATTGAGCCATATCATTCCTCCGACTGGACCGGGCGTGCGAATTGATACAGGGGTCTATTCGGGGTTTGAAATTACCCCTTATTACGACTCACTCATCTCGAAGTTAATTGTGTGGGGTGAAACCCGAGCTGAAGCAATTCTCAGAATGCGGAGAGCACTTGAAGAATACCGCATACTAGGCGTGCATACCAATATACCCTTCCACCAAAGATTGATGGACTCGCACCGTTTCATGGCAGGTCAATTTGACACCCGTTTTGTCGAAGAGCGTTTCTCATTAGAGAGTGCCCAGGAGAGTGTTGAAACTCATCCTGAAATAGCTGCAATTATCGCTGCGCTCGTTGCCCATCGGCAGACGCAGCGCGCTGCACAGTTTGTCCGTCGCGGAGAACGTGATATTAGCAATTGGAAATGGTTGGGTCGTTGGGAGAGGATGAGAAAATGAATGTGAAGTATGTTGCAACGTTAGACCAAACAGAATATCATGTCGAGATTGTTGATGATAAGCATGTTGTTCTTGATGGAGAGGTGCGTGAAGTTGATTTTGCCGCGGTGGGCGATCAACCGATCTTCTCTTTGCTTATTAATGGGAAATCCTATGAAGCCTTTGTCTATCCCCATGAGGAAGAATGGCAAGTTCTATTGTTAGGCAATCTATATTCGGTGCGCGTAGAAGATGAACGGGAGAAACGTCTTAGGGCTGCTGCTGGGGGCAAAGTAACGGAACGCGGCGAATTTCATCTGAAAGCGCCAATGCCAGGCTTGGTTGTAGCTGTTCCAGTGGCAGAGGGACAAAGAGTAAGTAAGGGGGATGTCTTGCTCATTCTGGAGTCAATGAAAATGCAAAATGAACTAAAATCTCCTCGCGAAGGGGTGGTTTCTCGATTGAGGGTTAATGCGGGAGATAGTGTGGAGCAGTCACAGACATTGTTAAGTGTCACTTGAGAAGGAGAGCGAAAAATGAAAGATCGCGAAATAGAGGCAAAGTTTTTAGTTGAAGACTTAGGTTCGCTCGAAGCAAGGCTTCTAGAATTGGGAGCTATCCTTTTACAACCGAGAACTTTTGAGCAAAATCTGCGTTTCGATTCCGCAGATCGGAGATTGCTGCAAAGTGGACAAGTTCTTCGCTTACGACGCGATGTGCATAACACCTTGACGTTCAAGAGGATTAGTACTGATGACCATGGGGCGCGATCGCGATTGGAGATTCAAACCAAAGTGGAGGATTTTGAAGCTACGCGACGATTGTTAGAGGCTTTAGAATACTTCGTGATCATGACCTATGAAAAATATCGTAGCGAATATGAATTGGATCGGGGAAAAATCTCTCTAGATGAAATGCCCTATGGAAATTTTGTGGAAATTGAAGGAGAAAGCGCAGAACAAATTCAAAAGATCTGTTCTTCTTTGAACCTTGATTGGTCGAAACGGGTGTTCTACAGCTATGCTGAACTTTTTTCCCTTATCAAAGATGCAGAACGGCTTGAAACCGATGATTTGTCCTTTGCAACCTTTCGGAATTGGCACGGGAATTTGGCACGGTATGGCATCTTTCCTGCGGATCTCTAGGAGAGGAAACCTATGGAGCAACCCGAATCTTTTACAGCAATCTATCGTAATCAATATGCGCAAACAGAGCAATGGATTGAAGAGTTTCTCCAAAAATCTCCTATTGGCCACGTTGCTACAAGATGGGAGAAACAGCCTTTTATCACTCCTGTTTTGTTTTGGTATGATTATGGGCAGCGGCGTATCTATTTTCACACCAATCTCTATGGTCGTTTGAGGACAAATTGCGAACAATATCCAGAGGTGTGTTTTGAAACCTGTGAAATGGGAAAGTTGTTGCCTTCGAACATTGCTTGTGATTTCGGTGTCCAATACGCCAGTGTTGTAGCTTTCGGTAAAATTCGCTTCGTAAACGATGATAGAGAAAAAGAGTATGGACTAATAGGACTTTTGCGAAAATATTTCGCGGATCTTGAACCTGGGGAAGACTATCGGCCTATCACTCAGGATGAATTAGATCAGACGGCTGTGTTTTGCATCGAAATCGAGAGCTGGAGCGGAAAAAAGAATTGGAAAGAAGAGGTGCACGAAGATTCAGGTTGGAAGCCAATTAGCAGAAGTGTTTTGGAAAAGTATGGGTTTTGAGTTCATGCAACCTCGACCAACTTTAATCCGTTCCAAGTGACTTGATAAAGTAGGGAAAAAGGAAGCTCGATCCGTTTTAGAAACGTTTCTAAAAGAGAGGGGTTGCCACTCGTCACAAATATTCGTTGTCCTGTTCTGTTTGGGCTGTTTAGCAGATTGAATTTTTCCAACATGCGTTGGGTCTGACGTGCTACAGCAGGGGCAGGGTCAATAACGCGCACCTGTTCACCAACAATCTCTTGAATTAGTGGAATCACAAAAGGATAATGGGTACAACCTAAAACAACGGTATCAATTTGTTTCTCAAGCATGGGGAGTAATGCGTCTTCGAGTATTTTGCGACTTGCGGAGCTGTTGAAATCCCCTTTTTCGATTTGCTGAACCAATCCGGGACAAGTATGTTGATAAATCGTCACCCCTTGTGCAAAACGCTCAATTACAGAGGCATAAAGATCACCTTGAAAGGTTGCCGGTGTTGCCAAAACTCCAACAGAGCCGCTTTTGGTGGTTTCGGCAGCCGGTTTGACAGCCGGTTCCATACCGACAAAAGGAACCCTAGGGTAGGATTGACGAAGAGCTTGAAGGGCTGCCGCAGAGGCTGTGTTACAAGCTACCACAATAATTTTTGCGCCTTTTGACAGTAGGTAGTCTGTAATTCCAAATGCATATTGGCGCACTTCTTCAAGCGGGCGCTGTCCATAAGGGACATGAGCTTGATCGGCGACGTAAAGCAGATCTTCAGAGGGGAGTTGGCGCAAAATTTCTCTTAAGACGCTCAATCCCCCTACTCCTGAATCGAATATCCCGATCGGATGTAAGGGGTTAGCGAAAAGATATGGATCTGCTCGATCCGTAGACAATTTTAGGCGGCGAACTTGGTTTTAAGTCGAGAACGCTTCCCTGTCCGTCCACGCAAAAAATAAAGCCGAGCGCGGCGTACGTGGGAATGCCGTTCCACGACAACCTTCTCAAGGCGAGGGGATTTCAACAAGAAGGTTCTCTCTACTCCGATACCGTTACTGGCAATCCGCCGTACAGTGAAGTTCGCATTGTTACCGCTTTTGCCCATGCGGATCACCGTGCCACGAAATTCTTGGGTTCGCTCTGAGTTGCCTTCTTTGATACGGATAAATACTCTCACCGAGTCACCGGGCCTTAATTCTGGAATATTTTCATTAGCGGGTGCTTCAACAGCTTGTAAGATTTCGTTCATAATTCAATCCTTGAGATTGGGTTCTTAAACGTTTCGGAATTTCAAGCGCGAATTTGAATTATATCATGAGATTATAGAAAATAATAGAAAATTGCTTGAAAAGTTCTTCTAGAATTCGCTTGAAAATTACAAGTCTGTGGTAAAATATCTTCGTTTGCCCCCATCGTCTAGGGGACCAGGACGCAGCCCTTTCAAGGCTAAAACGGGGGTTCGAATCCCCCTGGGGGCATCCGTAAAAAAACAACTCAATTGAGTTGTTTTTTTTATTAATCGACTACGAGATAAAATGGCTTTTATTCGCTAATATGCATCTTTCGTTCTAGAAAGCGCACAAATCCAGATAAAAGCAAGGTCATTGAAAGATAAAGGAATGCGGCGACGTTAAACGCTTCCATAACCCGAAAAGTGCTGGATCGGCGTAAGCGAGTGAGTTGGGTTAATTCGTTAACGGCAAGAACGGTTGCTAGTGAGGAATCTTTGAGAAGAGCGATAAAATCGTTGCCAAGGGGTGGGAGGATGCGACGGATTGCTTGAGGAAGAATGATTAGTCGCATTGCTAAAAAGTAATTCATCCCTAACGACCGTGCGGCTTCCATTTGTCCTTTTCCGATGGATTGAATGCCAGCGCGGAAAACCTCGGCTTCAAAGGCGCCATAGCCAATCGCTAGCGCAATGATTGCACGCAACTCCATCGAGATGTTGCGAATGCTATAGGTTGCCAGGCCATTGAAGAATTGAGCTAATGTGCCATTTGGGAAGACACTTGTCCCCCATTGCCCAATTTTATTGGTTAAGTCAACCAATATCGGTACTAATCCGAAGGCTATGATAAGAATCAGTACGACCAGTGGAATGCCACGCACGACTTCGATATAGATGGTAGCTACTGTATTCAAGATAATATTTTTAGAAAGTCGCGCCAGCCCCACAAATAAGCCAATCACAGTGGAGATTGGAAATGCTAGCAAGGTGATTCTTAACGTTGTAACCACCCCGGCAAGCAAGTATTGAAATGTTTCGGAGTAATTTTTATCCGTAAAAATAAAATAAATAATAACGAGTCCTAAAATCACCAGAATAATAGCCCACCAGGGGAGCGTGGATAAGGTTAGGGTTTGGGGTTGGTATAGAGTTTGTTTTTTGGATTGAACTGCTTGCATATCGGAACTCCTTGCTTGAGGAGGGCCGGGAGAGGAAATCTCTCCCGGCGCGGATTCAGAAACGGCAACTCAATGCAGTTATTGGGTTAGACCCCACTTTTTGTTGATCACCTCTAAGGTACCATCCTCAATCATGGACTGCAAGGCTGCGTTGACTGCTTCACGTAAATCGCTGCCGGGTGGGAAGACAAAGCCAAGCTGTTCATCAGAGGTTAATTGTCCAGCAATTTTGAGCTTGCCTTCATTCTCTTTGATAAACCCGAGCGCACTAACATTATCAATCACAACTCCGTCGATATCTTTAGATAGCAAGGCTAAAACAGCTGCACCGAAATCCTCGAACGATTTCACTCTCTCAGCGGGGAAGTGCTCTTTGGCAACAATTTCATTTGTGGTGCCTAATTGGGTACCGATAATCCGATTGGAGTCGGCTTTGATCTCATCGACACTAGCTGTCTCGTCTGATCGGACAAGAAGAACCTGACCGACCGTCACATAGGGAATGGAAAAATCGACAATTTCATCCCGCTCAGCTGTAATGGTGACACCATCTGCCAGCATGTCGTATTCACCCGCTTGCATGGCGGGGAAAATGCCATCCCACGCAGCTTGCTTAAATTCAGGGACACAGTTGATCCGTTTGCAAATTTCCCGCACTGCGTCATAATCCCAACCTACCCCTTCGCCAGTTGCTTGGTCAATCATATTGAAAGGTGGATAAGCATTTTCTACTGCAACGGTAATCTTTCGACCGCCTAAGTCTGGCAATTTGGATGTTTCGGGTTGTGCAGGTGGTTGCGTTTCGACTGCTGGGGTTGGGGTAGTGCCACCACCACAAGCTGATAATAAAAGACTAAGGACTACAATCAATGGGATAAAATGGGACTTATTCATCATTCTCTCTCCTTCAACTTTTGTGATTTCGCCGTTTCTGATCGGGAAGGGTTATCCCTTTGGCAAACGTGTGATAAGGATAGACGAAAACGGAAAATTTTGCAAGACTTTCGCGTATAATTTAGATGTATTTTTCCTTGCTGAGGTGAAAGGATGGCAATTTTCCCCGAAATAGATTGGTTTGTGAAACTTAAGGATAAGTTGAATTCCGATGAGCAATACGCCAGAATTGCACATAATTGGGAATGGGACTTGTTATTTGCAATCGAGGCAGATGATGCCTTGAAAGAGCCCCTCTATGTTCATATAGATTTATGGCATGGAAAATGTCGAGATGTGAAGGTTGTGGAAGATGCCAAGCAGATCAAGTCAGCTTTTGTCCTCTCTGCCCCTTATCAGAATTACGTTGCTATCTTATCCGGTAGGCTTGATCCGATGCAAGCCATGCTAACGCGGAAGCTCCGAGTTCAAGGAAATATGGCTACTATGATGCGCAATGTTCCAACAGTTTTAGACTTTGTTCGCTGCTGCCGTGAGGTTACGGAGGGTTTTGTTGGGATTTCAGTTTGAAGATAAAAACGCGTCCCTGGTGGTAAATCAGCTCGAAATTAGGAGATTGTGAGATTATATAAGGGGAGATCGCACCTCCTTTTCCACCGAGGTAGAGATAATCTAAGCTGTTTTCCTGCATAAGACTAGCTATCCAAGAGGCATTGTTCGGTTTATCCAGCACCTTTTGGGAGATTTGGTTGATTTGGCGGACGTGATCGCTGGATTCGTCCAAGGCAAAGAGAACTGGAGGTGGAATTGTGGAGCGTTGAGCAAGGGCTGGAATCCAGGAGCCACCGTCGCTGCCGGCATACAGACCATAACCCCAAAGAAAAGGTTGAATCAGAACTTTTTGATTCGGTTGGGTTTCATTCTTCAGAAAGACCATCGCTCGGAGATCATCTGCCCGAACAAGCATGGTAATTGGGTTGAGCAAAGGTATTAGGGCTCGTGCCCCAATTAACGCCGTGATTAGAATGGTGCAAAGCAGAAGAATGGGATGTAACCATCTATGCTTTTTGGGAAAATACCTCGTCAACCATTGGGAGATTTTACTGATGCCTTGTCCACCGAGGGCTGATAGCGGAAGGTATAGGCTAATAGTCACGGAAGTCATGTTCAGGAACCCTACACCTTTCGCTGTCCAATAGCTCAGATATATTGTTGCATAACAGAGGAGTATCCATAAAAACAGGGTTATTCCTTTCCATGAACGGCGAAGGATTTCAATGCAGAGTCCTAGTCCAGCAAGGATTAGAACAATGTCTCCCAACGCTGCGGTTAGCAAGCCCCAAGGGATTGATTCGGGAGCAGAAGGCGGCTGATTCCAAGTATTTAGTTTGGGGAGAATTAGGGTTGTCCAAGCTTGGGGTAGCCATGTAGCGGTAAAAATGAGGGTAAGAATACCAATAACGATAAGATTGAAACACAAACGAAATATTCGCCTGATTCGAGATTGAGTGGGTGATTGAAATATTTTTTCTAGGATTGATAACCCGAAAAGCAAAGCAAGAAAATAGCTCACGCGATAATGGATCACAATTAACCCGGAGAATAGCAAAGCGAGCAAAATCGAGGTAGAGAGAAATGAAATTGATCGTGATGGAAAGGCTGAAAGTCTTCTTCTAATAAGATAGATCAGGGTGGGAAGAAGAAGCAAGCCGCATAACTGTGTATAGCGTCCCCAACTTGTGTAATAGGCTGGCATGGGTGAGAAGAAGGCAACCAACAGAGCCGCGATCATCCCGGCAAAACGCTTGGGGTAAAAGGCGAGGGTGAATGTATACGCACTATAGATTGAAAGGGCATTGAGGATTTGACCTAGTACAAGCATTGCCGTTGGCAAAGGAAGAGCGGATAACCACGTGAAAAAAGCCAAATTGGCATGAAAACCTGAATGATAGGCAGTGGTAGCTGTGTTCAGGAAAGGTTGGTAAGTGTCGGGATAGGCGCCTTTCTGGAGGATAAGTTGGGTGATCAAAGCGTGGTGCACAGAGTCGATCCAAGCTGGGGCAACCAGATTACGGGACATAATCAAGCGAATCAATAGGGCAAGGATAAAGATCAAAAATAAGAGCATGTCTTCGATACAAAATTTTGGGACCCAAATACGTCGATTGCGCATAGCCAAGTATACCGCTACTAAAGAAATTGAATAGAAAGTCACACGTACAATGGTTTCATTCCAAGAAAAATTGAGCGAACTTGTCCAGGCAAGAACAATTGGGGGAAAGGCTAGACTCGTGCTGATAACAATGGATAAAATGATTGATAGGTCATTGGGAAGGGGAAAGCGAAGCACCCTTAAGATTAGAATACCGGGGGTGAAAAGAAAAACGAGGGTTGGTAACGTGATCCAGAAATCCTGCTTAAAGCGCCTTATGTCCTCAAGCAGACTCTGGAATGTATAGCGGTACTCTAGTGAAAACCCCAAGTCTCCTGAAGTGTCTTGATTGTTGATCGAAAATTTACCCTGCGGATAACTATCTAATAAGTTTCCCCATAAGTGAATTGGTGCTGTGGATTCAATCAGGATCGAATAAGTTCCGGGCTGAAGACGGTGTTTTGTTGGGATCGTGAAAACACATTGTCCATTTTGGCAGATGGTCAAGGGTTGGGAAAGGGCAAAAAGATACTTCGGCTTGTGGTTTAGGTCGATAAAAGATAGGGTAATTGTCGCATCAGCGGGAGGGTTTTCTACAGGGGAAGCCCAGATCGTGATCTTGTTGAGTGCAGCTTGTTTTAGAACAAGGGTTTGTGAAGCTAGCTCATTGCTTCGCAAAGTGTGGATGTGAGTGCTGTGCCACTCATGCGAGGATTCGGGATCATATAGGCTGACACAACCGCTAAGCAGGATGGTTAGAGCACTAAGCCAAAAAAGATTAGCGGGAGGTCTCGGTTTCCCCAATTTGGCTGCGAAGATAAGCCTCCATAAAGCCATTAAGTTCGCCATCGAGCACTGCGGTGGTATTGCTGGTTTCGTAACCGGTGCGGTGGTCTTTGACCATTTGATAAGGGTGAAGCACATACGATCGGATTTGACTGCCCCATTCAACCTTTTGAAACTCGCCGCGCAATTGCGCTATCTGCTCTTCCTGTTCCCGTTGTTTGAGTTCTAACAATCGCGACCGTAACACTCGCATAGCATTTTCGCGGTTTTGAACTTGGGAACGTTCGTTTTGGCAGGTTACTACAATTCCAGTAGGAAGGTGTGTAATGCGCACAGCGGTATCGTTCTTCTGTACATTTTGGCCTCCTGCACCTGCTGAACGGAAGGTATCGATACGCAAATCATTGGGATTGATTTCGATTTCCTTCTCGTCATCCACTTGGGGTAAGACTTCGACCAGAGCAAAGGAAGTGTGCCGCCGATGGGAGGCATCGAAAGGCGAGAGGCGCACTAGACGATGGACGCCTTTCTCGGAACGGAGATAGCCATATGCATATTTGCNCTCGACAGATATTGTCACACTCTTGATCCCAGCTTCTTCTCCGATGCTCCGATCGAGGATATCGGTTTGATATCCGTTACGCTCTGCCCAGCGTAAATACATCCGCTCCAGCATTTCTGCCCAATCTTGAGAGTCGGTTCCGCCCGCTCCAGCGTGAATGGCTAGAAGAGCATTGTTTCGGTCGTATTTGCCCGAAAACATCGCGTAAAACTCGCGCCTTTCAATGGCTCTCTCGATGGCTTCCAGTTCGGACTCTAGTTCTGCACGCAGCGATTCATCGCCCAGTGAAGCCAATTCCATAGCATCGTGCACCTTTTGGCGTAACTCTGCCCAAGGATCCAGTTCATCACTCAGGATGGCTATCTTTCTCATGACTCCCTGAGCATGATCTGGGTCTTGCCAAAAATCTTCGGCTTCGGTTTGTTTTTGTAACTCGCTGAGCTGTTTTTCTTTTTCTAGGATGTCAAAGACGCACCAAGAGGTGTTGGATTCTTTCCCACTGTTCTTGTAATTGTTCAACAAGGTCTTCCATCGTTAAGTTCTCCTAAACTCTTACGTTAAATGGGTGATAATATTCCATCCAAAAAAGCTTGTGGGTTGAAGGGTTCTAGGTCCGAGTAGGTTTCTCCCAAGCCAGCGAAGTATATCGGAACACCGAGTTCTTTTTGAATGGCAAAAGCCATGCCACCGCGGGCAGAGGAGTCAAGTTTAGCAAGAATGACACCATTGATTTGAACAGCTTGTTGGAAAGCGCGTGCTTGTTGTAACGCGTTTTGTCCCGTGGTGGCGTCTAACACTAGCCAAACATAATGGGGAGCTCCGGGTAAAGCTTTGCCGATCACCCGATACACCTTCTTGAGTTCCTCCATCAGGTTATAGCGGGTATGGAGACGGCCAGCCGTGTCTATGATGACAATGTCGAACTTACGTGCAATCGCAGCTTGAACGGTGTCGTAAGCAACCGCACCTGAGTCAGCACCTATGGTACCACTAATGACGGGGATTTGCAGACGTTCAGCCCAGATTTCCAATTGGTCAATGGCAGCCGCACGGTAGGTATCGGCTGCACCCAAGAGCACTTTTTTCCCTTGTTGTCGAAACCAATAAGCAAGTTTAGCGATGGTGGTTGTCTTGCCCGAGCCGTTTACTCCCACAATTAAGAGGACCATCGGTTGAAGGTCTATTGAGAGTGGTGGAGGTTCAAGGATGCGTTTACTGAGTTCCTGGCGCAATAGCGCTTCTAAGTCCTTTACCTTGATGATGTTGTGCTCAATTTGAGCGTCCTTGAGAGCGTTAATCACTTCTCGGGTGGTTTCGACCCCTAGATCAGCTTGAATTAAAAGCGCTTCCAGATCTTCGTAAGTGGATTGATCAATATCACCACCGCCAAAGAGGGACTTAATTTGATTAAAGGTCGCCTTGCTGGTTTTGGTGAGCCCAGTTTTCCATTTACTTAAGATGCTAACCACAAAACTTGATTATAACACGATGTAGGTGTGCGGAACTAATGCTATAATTTCTAAAGTTCTCTCGGAGAGTAGCTAATTCAATAGATTTTGAATTCGGAATAGACACGACGGTCGCTCGAGGAACTCGATCAACCAAGAGAGAGGTCGCTCTGAAAGATGAAGAATCTATGAGGCACGATTTGACACATCTCGATGAAAATGGCAAAGCCCGCATGGTGGATGTAGGGGACAAGGATGTCACAGAGCGTTGGGCGTTGGCAAAGGGAGAAGTAGTCATGTGTATTGAGACGCTGCAAGCCATACGCGGAGGTATGACAAAAAAAGGTGATCTCCTCAATGTTGCCCGCATCGCCGGCATTCTGGCAGCCAAAAAGACTTCCGAATTGATACCCTTATGCCATCCACTATATCTTGACTTGATCGAAGTGGATGTCTGGATCGATGAGACATTGCCAGGAGTTCAAATTCAATCCAAAGTGAGAACGAGAGGTAGAACTGGGGTGGAAATGGAAGCCCTAACGGCGGTGAGTGTGGCAGCCTTGACGGTGTATGATATGGCTAAGGCTTTAGAAAAAACCATGCGCATTCAAAATATTCGTTTGGTAGAAAAACACGGGGGGCGTAGTGGTGATGTTGTTAATGAGTAAATGGTGAATGGAGGTATTGTGAACATTCGGGTTTTATTTTTTGCCACTTATAAACAAAAGATCGGGAAGTCTGAGGAATGGTTCTCGTTTTCCAAACCCTTGAGTGTGCGTGAGTTAAAGGAGCATTTACGTACTCAATATTCCCAAGGCGAAATCGATTTTTCTAGTGTGCTGGTCTCGATCAATAAGGAATTTGCCTTTGATGATGATATCATCCCAGATGGTGCGGAAGTGGCAATTTTCCCACCGGTCAGTGGAGGCAATCGGAACTATCCTACCCTTATCGAGTTAACCGAGGATATCTTCAATACAGATGAAATATTGCGCAAACTTCTGCTGCCCACAACAGGAGGGAGTTGTGTTTTCATCGGATTTGTACGCCAATTTACAGGTGGAGAACAAAACCGGCAGACCGCATATTTAGAATACGAAGCGTATGAAGCGATGGCTAAAGAAAAGATGAAGCAAGTAGTTAATGAAATACGCGAGCGTTGGCCTCAGGTGGAAGGCGTGGCGATTGTGCAACGTTTAGGACACTTAGAGCCGGGCTCTCCAACCATCTTGGTTGCCTGTACGGCTGCTCATCGCGATCTGGGTATTTTTGAGGCTGCCCGTTATGGCATAGACCGTGTCAAAGAGATTGTACCTGTTTGGAAGAAAGAGGTGGGATCGAGGGGAGAGTTTTGGGTTGAAGGGAGCTATCTACCCAAAAAAGGGGAATGAATTTTATGATAAAGATTCGTTGTTCAAACTGTGGAAAACCTTATCCGCAAGAAGGTACACCAGAGCGTTGCATGATTTGTGGCGG
>JAOAHK010000080.1 GCA_026415275.1 Anaerolineales bacterium | reverse complement strand
TGACATCCTTGCCCTGAACAGGGATCACAGCTAGCAAAGCCAAGAGTGTCCCACAGAACAAAAACACCCAGAAAGAACGTCCCATTATTCACTCGAAAAACAACCAAAAGGATAGTTTAACATGGAGCAGAAAGGCTGTGAAGGTCAATCTGCGTTTCCGAATCAGGGGGAAGTATGGTAAACTTTATGGTGAATCAGTCCTATGAACCAATTGTGTCTAAACGGGACTTCTATGAGAGGTAAAATCCCACGTGGGGAGGCGGCTGCTCAGCATCCTCCCCACGTCTTTTTTTCAAACGGTAGATCCGAAGAGGATGGAGGTATCTTTCGATGGAAGAAATGATCCAACCCAAATATATCTTCTTCACCGGTGGTGTCGTTAGTTCGGTAGGCAAAGGCGTCACGGCTGCAGCTTTAGGGCGGTTGCTTAAGGAACGGGGCTTTAAGGTGGCGGTGCAAAAGCTAGACCCATATATCAACGTTGATCCTGGCACGATGAGCCCCTATCAACACGGTGAAGTCTTTGTGCTTGACGATGGCGCCGAAACCGACTTAGATTTAGGTCATTACGAACGCTTCATCGATGTCAGTTTGAACCGCGTGTGCAATGTCACGACTGGGCAGGTTTATGCCGAAATCATCGCTAAAGAACGGCGCGGCGATTTTTTAGGCGGCACAATTCAGGTGATCCCCCATATTACCAACGAAATCAAACGGCGCATTGCCCTAGTCGCTAAAACTACGGGGGCAGAAATCGTGCTGGTTGAAATCGGTGGCACGGTTGGCGACATCGAGTCTCTACCGTTCTTGGAAGCGATCCGCCAAATGCGCAAAGACATCGGGCGCGAAAACACACTCTATATCCACGTCACTTGGCTGCCCTACATCGAGGCTACCTGCGAATTGAAGACCAAACCGACCCAACATTCGGTGCGCGAATTGCGTTCAATCGGTATTTCTCCCGATATTATCGTGCCTCGCTCTGATCACCCGGTAGATGATGACTTGGTGGATAAAATCGCCTTGTTCTGCGATGTAGAAAGCAAAGCCATCTTTCCTATGGTAACCACTCCGATATTGTATGAAGTGCCTTTGCTCCTAGAAGAGATGGGTGCTGGCGATTACGTTCTCAACCGTTTGGGCTTGGAAGCGCGGCAAAAGCCAGATTGGACACAATGGAATGCGCTCATCGATAAGGTGCGGGCGCCAAAACCCACGGTTAAAGTCGCCCTGGTGGGAAAATACGTCGAACTGCACGATGCTTACTTGAGTGTGCGTGAAGCCGTTAAACATGCCGCCTTGCACATTGGAGTCGAAGCCGATTTAGCCTGGGTACATTCTTCCGATCTCGAAAAGGGAAAAGGCTGGGATGTGCTCCATGAAGTGGATGGCATTATCGTACCCGGTGGTTTCGGCAGCCGCGGCACTGAAGGGAAAATTCAAGCTGCGCGCTATGCGCGCGAGAACAAAGTGCCCTATCTAGGCTTATGTCTAGGAATGCAATTGATGGCTGTAGAATTTGGGCGCCATGTTTTGGGAAGCGACCATGTCAATTCAACAGAATTCGACCGTTCCACCCCTCATCCAGTCATCGACTTGATGCCCGATCAACGCGATATCGCCGATATGGGCGGCACGATGCGACTCGGCCTGTATCCATGTCGCTTGATTCCTCATACCAAAGCTGCTGAAGCTTATGCGAAATTCAGTGATAAAAGCATCATTTACGAACGCCACCGCCACCGTTTTGAGTTCAACAATGCTTACCGCGATCTTTTCTCCAAACACGGGATGATTTTTTCGGGCATCTCTCCAGACGGGAAATTGGTTGAGATCGCCGAACTAGCCGATCATCCCTTTATGCTTGGCACTCAATTTCACCCGGAGTTTCTCTCGCGCCCCAACCGCCCGCACCCGCTCTTTGTTGCGTTTATCCAGTCAGTGCGAGACCGTGCCCAACGCCGCAAGGATTTGACTTCCCAATCAATCAATATGCAAGATAATGGAGATAATCGAAAGGTAATTTCTGACTCGGAATTGGTCTCGACAGAGTAAAAAGGGGTATACTTATGCTGATTTTCACAAATGCACTCCTGTTGTCAGAGTCGTTCTGCACACAGGTGAGACGAATTTTCTCAACGAGGTGAAGTATGGATACGATGATTGAAGATATTGTTGGGCGCGAAATTCTCGATTCGCGCGGCAATCCCACCGTCGAGGTGGAAGTAACGCTGATGGATGGCAGTTGGGGAAGAGCAGCTGTCCCCTCGGGAGCCTCAACTGGCGTCCACGAAGCGCTAGAACTGCGCGACGGCGATAAAAGCCGTTACAACGGCAAAGGCGTGCTAAAAGCCGTCGAACATGTCAATGAAGAGATTGCCGATTTGCTAATCGGCTGGGATGCTACCGATCAACGCGGCATCGATTTGGCGATGATCGAACTGGACGGGACACCCAACAAATCCAAACTAGGCGCAAATGCCATCCTAGGCGTCAGCCTTGCTGTTGCCAAAGCTGCCGCAAATGCTTTGAGCCTGCCCCTCTACCGCTACATCGGCGGGGTTTATGCTCATGTCTTGCCCGTCCCGCAAATGAACATCCTCAACGGTGGCGCCCACACGGGTTGGCAGTCCACCGATGCTCAGGAGTTCATGATCATGCCTCTGGGGGCTTCCTCCTTTGCCGAGGGGCTACAATGGTGCTCCGAGATCTATCAAGCACTTAAAGCTGTGCTGAAAGAGCGCGGCTACACAGCATTGGTTGGAGATGAAGGCGGATACGCTCCTGCTCTAAAGGCAAATGTCGAAGCAATCGAGGTCATCCTCGCTGCCATCGAAAAAGCTGGCTATAAAGCCGGGGAGCAAATTGGGATTGCCCTCGATCCGGCTGCCTCCGAGCTTTTTGAGGAAGAGACACGCTTGTACAACCTGCGCCGTGAAGGCAAGAAAATGACCAGTGAACAGTTGGTTGAATTCTGGAAATCCTGGGTTGACCAATATCCAATCGTATCCCTAGAAGACGGCCTCGCTCAGGATGACTGGGAAGGGTGGACTTATCTTAATCAAGTATTGGGCAATCGCATTCAGATTGTCGGTGATGATCTTCTGGTCACCAACCCTGAGCGTGTGCGCCGTGGCATTCGCGAGAAAGTCGCCAATGCTTTACTCGTCAAGCTCAACCAAATCGGCACTCTTACAGAAACTATCGAGGCGGTTGAGACCTGCCACCGCGCAGGTTGGCGAACCGTCACCTCGCATCGCTCGGGTGAGACGGAAGACACTACCATCGCTGACTTGGTGGTCGCCTTGAACATGGGGCAAATCAAAACGGGTGCACCCGCTCGCTCCGACCGTGTGGCGAAATATAATCAATTGCTGCGCATTGAAGAAGAACTGGGCGATGTTGGCGTTTACGCTGGTTGGAATGCCCTGAATTACAAACGAGGATAACAGGCTGAAAAAAGACCTGTGAGTTCATGAAAGCTCACAGGTCTTTTTCTTCCTTGCGCATTCCAATTACTGGGGTCGCACAATAGGGGCAGATATTCCATGCCATCTCCAGCAGCCGCTGACATTGATGGCATTGTTTGCGTAATTTTGTATGACAGGAAGGACAGACCATCCAATCTGGCTCGGTTTTGCGCCCACAACCGGGACATAAAACGGCTTCTTCAATGGATTGCAAGAGGGCTTCTTCTTCTAAAGTCTGCTGATACTCGTCCTCCAGCGTGCGGGGCGGGCGGAGGATCCAATAGATCACCAAGCCGGGTAAGAACAGCACGGTCACAACCAGAATGGCGAGGATGCGTGCCAAGCGATCGCGCGTCCGATGGCGAATATCCCGATAGGTCCAAATGACTAAACTCAACCATAAGGCTGCCAGAAATGCCCCACCCCAAGCGGTGAGGATCAAAATCAAATTCCGAAATGTGTTCACTTCCATAAGCAGCTCTAAAACGTTTCGATTATAGCATGGTACCAAACTTTCAAGCTGAACTATAAAGAGACGCTTCAAGATTGTTCGTTACATTTCGGTGTGCAAACTTGATGCCAAATGAGGAGAAAGACATGAGTGAACCCAGCGTCACCTTTCGCATTCAGGATTTGCCCAAAACCGATCGGCCGCGTGAACGTCTTGCCGAAAAAGGCGCCGCCGCATTAAGCAATGCCGAGTTATTAGCCATTTTGATCCGCACCGGCTTGCCAGGTGAAAATGCCGTGCAAATCGGACAGCGCTTGTTGCGCGATTTCCACAGCCTTCTCGGCATACATCGAGCTTCTTTTCACGAATTGAGCGCCCAACATGGCATTGGACCAGCCAAGGCTGCTCAAATTAAAGCTGCGATTGAGCTGGGCAATCGTTTGCGTCTCGAATCGGATGAACGACCGATCATCCGCAGCCCCGAAGATGCCTTTGTGCTGGTTGATCATGAAATGAGCGGCTTGGAACAAGAGGAGTTGCGTGTTCTGCTCTTGGACATGCGCAACCGGGTCTTAGGGATTCATTCTGTTGTGCGCGGCTCGCTCAACTCGGCACAGGTGCGGGTCGGCGAGATCTTCCGCCAAGCAGTGCGCCTCAATGCAGCTGCCATTATTGTCGTGCACAACCACCCCAGTGGCGATCCAACTCCTAGCGGCGAAGATGTAGCGCTGACGCGTGCTATTATTCAAGCCGGTCAATTGCTCGACATCGAGGTGCTTGACCACATCATAGTGGGGCGCAACCGCTACGCTTCTCTCAAAGAAAAGGGGATTGCTTTTCGCTGATGGTCAAACCGTATATCGGATGCGAAAATCGGGGAATTCCCCCGTGGCTGGCAACCATTCGCAGCGCACATTGGTAACAAAGGCTGCCCGTGGGCCAACCTTCAATCCTGCTAGTAACCTATTGAGTTTGCTTTCTTCTCCTTCAGCCACCACTTCTACGTTTCCATCCCAGGTGTTGCGCACCCAACCCAAGATGCCCAATTCCGTAGCCAGGCGAACTACAAACATGCGAAAACCGACCCCTTGAACTGTGCCTTCTACAATGGCATGAAGGCGTTTCTTTGAACTTTCCGTCATTTTTCCTCCTTTCTAGAAGATGAATGAGCGATCAGCTTCCATGAGAGAATAACCGGCACAAACAATACGAAGACCAAAAAAACACCCCAAGGAGCGAGATTCGCTAAAGCCCTAGCAGAACCCGACTCGCCAAAGCGGGCTTTTTGCCACTCATCTTCCAGATGAGCTAATGAAAAACCATACGTACGGTAAAATCCAGCATCACAGTCAAGTTGTTCGGCGTATGCGCCGATCAGTTGACGGATTTTTTCCACCCCATATTGCTCAATCAAGTATTGCACGATAGCCGCCGATTGGGCATACGCCAAATAGGCTGCAGCCGCCTCTTGAGGAAAGGTCTGGCACAAACGATCGAGAGGCAAAAACGATTGATTTTGTTTTGCCGTTTCGAGCAGGGTGAAATATTCTGGGTTGGGATAGAACTCCGCAGCCGTTGCTAACCCCTCGTTTAGCCAGACGGGCAAATTGGAATAAGCAGATGGTTGATAGTGGTACAGGTAGATGTGCATCATTTCGTGGGGGATTTGCTGCTCCATCTGCAAGCGTTGGTCTAACCCTTCGCTAACTGCGATGAGGATCACTCCCAGGTCTGGATCGGCATGTGCACCCACCCAACTGCCATTGTGTATTTGNAGTGCCTGACGCAGCTCTCCGGGCGTTTCGTAGATATACAAGTCAAGGGAGTTATTCAATTCAATCGGGAACCACTTTAACATGCCATTTTGAGCTTCCTTCGCCACATCTAGTGCGGTTTGAGCAAATTGTAGATCACCTTGCCGCCAATGAACCCGCAGGGTTCCTTGGGTGCGGGTTTTCCATGGGAAGCGATTATCTTCATACAGAAATGTTTTTTTCGAGGTGGTAAAAGCTGTGCCGTTAGCTAAAACCCCTTCCACCCAAAGCTCAACCCAAGCAAAAGGACGCAATGGCACCTGTTGAAGATTGTGTTGGTACTCAAAGGTGCCATTCTGGTCGATGCGCAAAGGTTGCACAAAAGTCTGCTGTCCCGATTGAATGATCAGATTGGCTTCTTTGGGCATATCTTGGATGTACAACTTTCCCTTTAGGGTTAGTGTTTCCCCGAATCGGTAATCCAAGTAGTGATTCCATTCAATCTGCTCAGCCCCCATTTGGAACGGAGAAGCCGCGCTTAGGGTCGGCCAAAGGATCAGGATGAAAATTGCCAGAAGGTTGCGGCTCATCCGTGAGTCACGAGAACAACAAATTAGATTAGTCCTCGTCGTCTTCGTCTTCTAGGTCGTCATAATCTTCCCACTCGTCAAGATACTCGTCAAATTCGCTCTCATCATCCTTGAGCATTTGATCGACATCCATCAGACCGAAAAATCCGCTTCCTTCGGTGAAAGCTAAATTATCGAGAGCGTCTTCGAGCAAGTCGAGGACTTCATCATCCTCGCTGGTTTCGTAGAGGTCCATGAACTTTTCCATCACTCCTTCCCCGCCGATCTGGGAGAGCGACCAAATGGCTGCCAAACGCACATCTAAATCTGGATCATCCACCAGTTCGATCAAGCGTCTACGACAGGGGGCTGCTTCCAACTCTCCAGCAGCGCGAACTGCCTCATATCGAATGACCGGGTCTTCGTGTTCTAGCATTGCCTGAACCAACGGTGTCCACTCGCTGTTAACCGATCTTCCCATGGCAACTAAGGAGCTGGCAATCAAGTCTCGGTTTCCCGAATAATAAGCTTCGCGAACAAAGCCTTCTACTTCTGGGCGGCTTGAAAAGCCAAGTGCTTCGAGGGCGCTCCGCCGTACAATCAAGGCATCGTTCCCTTTATAGGTCTGGATCAGACGATCTTCGATGACGTGTAAACGCTCCTCTCCCAACTCGTCGATCTCGCCCAAGAAAACAAACCTTCCCAAAGCAAACGCCGCCGNAGCGCGCACATCGGGAGATTGATCATTTGCCACCATCTCTAAAAGGGTATTCAGGTAATGCGGCTCTTCGTAATGGCTCAGTGAGCGGATTGCCAATTCACGCACGCGCGCATCAGAATCGGATAAGGCAAAGATGCTCAAGTCTTCGTAGGAGAGCAAAGGATCATTATCCGACATTTCCTCAATGTCTTCCATCAATGCTTGCTTGCGCCAGACGGGAATTTCGTTCCAAAAAGACTTGATTTCGGTCAGGTCTTGTTCATTGAGATCGGATAGACGATATAAATAAGCTGCCGGCAAAGGCTTATCCGTGTCCAGCAGCGCTTGTCTTAACTGAGAGAGAGAAATTTTTGAACGATTGACCATTGTTTTTTTTCCTAAAAAGGCAACTCAACCGGATCAACAAAATCTAAAATGTTGATATAGATCAACAGAGCCAATAATACCAAAAAGCCAATGTAGTGCAAAGCATTTTCAAAACGCGGCGGAACACGACGGCGGGTAAGGATTTCCACAAGGGCAAAGACGATTCGCCCGCCATCCAAGGCCGGGATCGGGAAAAGATTCAACACGCCGAGCGACATTGTAATTGCAGTAAAGAATGCTACCGAATCACCCAATTGGCGATAGAGATCGTACATGCCCTTATATCCCACCGGTCGCGCCGCTTCGGGCGATACCTCACCGCTCATCAACAATCGGGGTAAGGAAAAGAGGACACGCACATAGTTAAAAGCTGCGTTGACTCCGCGCGGGATCGCACGGAAGATGGAAATCGGGCGCGTGTCATAACCCATCATGATCCCGATGGCACCTTCGTTTTCCGGGGGTGGGTTGCGCGGCACAAGGGTAACCTCAAAGCTCTGTCCTTCGCGCTCATAAACCAAACGGGTTTCCTGACCTAAGCGAGCGTAGATCAGCTCGCGCAGGTTTTCTACCGATTGAACCCGATTACCATCCACTTCCAGAATGACATCTCCTGTTCGCAAACCTGCTTGTTCGGCTGGTGAATTAGGTGCAACCCCCATCACTTTGACTCGATCCAAGACCGGCTCCCCTGCCTGATAGAAGAGCCAAACGGAAAGGACAACCCCGATCAAAATATTGGTTATAGGCCCTGCACCAATTACGGCGAGCCGTACCCACGGGCTAGCCGCTGCCAACCCACCTGGCACCTCAGGGTCATTTTCCCCTTTTATGCGCACAAACCCACCCAAAGGGATCAGATTGAACGTGAAGTCCGTGCCTTTAATGGTCGCCCACTTGAAGAGACGGGGTGGAAAACCAATCCCAAATTCTTCTACTTCCACTTTGAACAATTGCGCAGCGATAAAATGTCCCAATTCATGGAAGAAGATCAGAATCGCAATACCAATAATGAAAGTCAGCAAATCGAAGCTCATCTCTCTATCTTACCTTTTTTCCAAATGGTTATAACTAGATTATATACCTTTTTAGGGAGCGCT
>JAOAHK010000079.1 GCA_026415275.1 Anaerolineales bacterium | reverse complement strand
GTTCCAGTATGGCCATTCCACACCTGGCTCCCAGATGCGCACACGGAAGCTCCAACAGCTGGTTCGATGATCCTAGCGGGTGTATTGCTAAAACTCGGTGCGTTTGGATTTTTACGCCTTGTGTTACCTCTTTATCCTATAGAAGCTCAACGTTATGCTCCAGCATTAGCTTTTCTAGCTGTTATGGCGATCATTTTTGGGGCATTTGCTTCTTTTGGTCAGAGTGACTTCAAGAGATTGGTTGCCTACTCATCAGTCAATCACATGGGTTTTGTGGTTTTGGGGATTGCAGCAGCGGCATACGCTATGGGCGGTGAAAATGCAACGATTGCGCTCAATGGAGCTGTGTTGCAGATGTTTAACCATGGCTTATCGGCAGCAGGCATGTTCTTTCTAGTTGGGGTTATCTACGAGCGTACGCACACTCGGGACCTCAACGAATATGGGGGTCTATTCCCGCTGGTACCAGTTTATGGAGGAATCTTAATTTTTACATCGATGGCATCCTTAGGATTGCCGGGTTTAAATGGCTTTGTCTCTGAGTTCTTAGTAGTGCGAGGAAGTTGGCCGATCTTTACACTGTACACAGCATTAGGAATGCTGGGGTTGTTATTTACGGGTGCTTATATTCTAAAGGGGATCAAACAAGTTCTTCATGGCCCGATGAATGAGAAATGGATTGGTCACCTCACGGAGATCAACGCGAGGGAAATTTTTGTCATTGCCCCCCTGATGGTCTTAATGCTCTGGATTGGGGTCTGGCCAGCTTGGATATTAGATGTCATCAATCGAGCGGTGATCGCTCTCTTATCATAAGGGATGAATATACCGCAACAGATCTGAGGTGAAGAATGCAATTTCCGATTTTATCCTTTATCGTATTTACCCCAATTGTTGCAGCCCTAGTCATCTTTCTCATTCCCGAAGATCGGAAAGATGAGGTTAGAGTAGCAGCACTGGCAGCCTCCGCATTTGCCTTAATTTTGTCCATATGGGTTTATTTTGCCTACGACATACAGGTGGGTGGTTATCAATTTGTTGAACAAGTTAGTTGGATTCCCGCTCTGGGGATCTCTTATAAAGTCGGTCTGGATGGGATGAATGCCCCATTGGTTCTATTGACCGGAGTTGTCATGTTTACAGGGGTATTGATTTCTTGGGGTATTGATGACCGCCCGCGAGAATTCTTTACTTTTCTGTTTATCTTGGCAACGGGTGTCTTTGGTGTCTTTGTTTCCCTTGACTTATTTATGTTATTCTTCTTTTACGAAATCGCCGTTTTTCCGATGTATTTACTAATTGCAATCTGGGGGTGGAAAGAGACTCGTGAATATGCGGCAATGAAGCTCACCTTGTATCTCTTCGTTGGCTCTGTGATCGCTTTAGTTGGTGCGCTAGCGATGTATTTCACTGCTGGCTTGGGCACCTTCGATATGCTGGAACTTGAAAAAGCTGGTTTCTCACGTGAGTTTCAAATTTTATGGTTCCCATTTGTATTTATTGGTTTTGGAGTTCTGGGTGGTATTTTCCCATTTCACAATTGGAGCCCGGATGGTCATGTGGCAGCGCCAACTGCGGTGTCTATGTTCCATGCTGGGGTCTTGATGAAACTAGGTGCGTTCGCTGCGCTAAGAGTGGGTCTGATGCTCATGCCCGAAGGTGCAAAGTTTCACATGAGCTGGATCATTTTATTGACATTGGTGAACGTGGTTTATGGGGCGTTTATTGCGAGTGTTCAGACGGACTTTAAGTACGTTATTGGTTTCTCCTCCGTCTCCCATATGGGATTAGTATTGATGGGTTTTGCAACACTGACGAGAGAAGGCCTAATTGGGTCTGGTATTCAGATGTTTTCTCATGGTGTCATGACGGCTCTCTTCTTTGCTGTGGTTGGGATGGTGTATGACCGAGCGCATACCCGTGAAATTCCTAAATTGGGAGGCTTCCGCAAAGTGATGCCAATGGTTGCAATTGCGTTTATCATTGGCGGTTTGGTCTCCATGGGTATGCCAGGGTTTTCTGGTTTCATTGCAGAATTTCCAATCTTTATGGGTGTATGGAAGAGTTACCCCATGATTGCAATTATCGCTGCGATCTCGATCGTGATAACCGCCTCGTATATTATTCGGGTTGTTGGACGTGTGTTCTACGGAAAAATGCCCGAAGAATTTGAGGGGCATGTACATGATGTGACAGTCCTTGACAAGATTGCGTTGGTTTTCTTGTCTTTTATTCTTATCGCTTTGGGGGTTTTTCCAGGTTGGATGGTTCCGCTTGTCGAAAGTGGGGTGAGTACAATTCTACGCCTGTTGGGAGGTGCCTAAGTGGATGGCTCGGTCTTCAATATGACCATGTTCCTTGCGATTCTGCCAGAATTATGGATATTTGCCTTAGCCTCCGTTGTTTTGGTCCTTGACTTGACCTTACCCAAAGAACAACATCGTGTTTTAGGGTGGGTAACCGCTGTTGGGCTTTTGTTGGGTATGGGGATAAGCCTGATTATTGGGATGCCGTCTGATCAACCACAATTTGTTTGGGGCGATTTAATCCGATTTGATCAGCTTGGTTTTGTCTTCAGCTTGCTCTTTATGTTTGGAGCAGCGATGACAGCATTGTTTAGCAGTAATCTGGAAAAGTTAGGCCAACGCGGGGATTATTATGTGTTGATGTTGGTTTCAACACTCGGAATGTGCTTGATGGCGTCTGCCGCTGATGTAATTATGCTATATTTGGCAATTGAGACGACATCGATACCTCTCTATGTCCTAGCTGGATTTTATAAGGAAGATGAAAAATCTACCGAAGCCGGGTTTAAGTATCTACTTTTTGGGGCAATGACCTCTGCGATTATGTTGTTTGGATTTAGTTATCTGTTTGGGATTGCAGGTACAACCAATCTTTACGAGTTGGTCAACCGGGTGACTCAAAATCAATTATCTCCATACTTGCTTTACGGAGTTTTAGCTTTTATACTGGTAGGGTTTGCGTTCAAGATTTCTGCTTTTCCATTTCATTTTTGGGCGCCTGATGTCTATGCTGGGGCGCCAACACCGATTACGGGGTTCTTATCTACAGCATCGAAGGCAGCCGGATTCGCTGTTTTAGTGCGTGTTCTTTGGATTGGCTTTGTCGAAATTCAACCCTATTGGGTCTATATCTTAACCGGGGTATCCATCGCTACTATGACCATTGGCAATTTGCTGGCTCTTGCTCAAAAGGACATCAAGCGGCTTCTGGCGTATTCATCGATTGCCCATGCTGGATACGCATTGATTGGATTCGTAGCAGTATCAGAGTTAGGTGCGACAAGCGTAATATTTTATCTCATTGTGTATTTATTAACCAATCTAGCAGCATTTGGAACCGTAGCAGTTTTCGAGAAAAAGAGTGGTTCGAGTGATATTGCTTCATTTGCGGGGTTGAGCCGCCGTTCACCTTGGTTGGCGATGATGATGTTGGTGGCATTTCTATCACTTGCGGGAATGCCTCCTTTTGGAGGGTTTGTGATTAAGTTCGCCGTTTTTGCTGCTGCTGTTCAACGTGGATTAATTGGTTTAGCAGTGATTGGCGTATTGAATTCTATTGTGGGTTTATACTACTACTTGACGGTACTAAAAGTAATATATCTATATCGCTCAGAAGAAGAGCACATTGCTGTTCCCATCCCACAGGCGAGTCTTCTTGCCTTGGCGGTGCTTTGCATTGGAGTGATTTTTGTGGGAGTTATTGCTGCACCGTGGTTTGACATTGCGACTCTCGGTGCGAGAGGTTTGTGGTAATTTACAAAATAGGTCAATTTTCTATATATTGACGCCTCGATGGAGGTTGTGATAAAATCCGCAAGTCATGACTCAAAATGATGAGCACCAAAAGAGAAGTGGATTCCAAGCGACCGACAGTATGACAATGGTCGCAGTTGCCGGTCAAGTAGGTTGTGTAACATTGCTAAGTGTGCTGCTTGCTGTATTTTTGGGTTTGTACCTAGATCGCCTTTTGGGCACACGGCCAATCATCCTCATCCTTTTAGTGCTTGGTTCGGCGCCGTTATCTTTATTGCTTACTTACTACATTGCCATCCGTGCGACGCGGCGAGTTGGAAAACCTATAACAACAAAAAGAGAAGACTCTGAAGAAACGAGAGGAGAATCTTAAAGGTGAGCGAAGAACAAACGAAAAAAGGCTTCAATTGGAGAAAATGGGTCATCTATTTTTGTATACTTGCAGGTATCTACTCTGCCTTTTTGGGACCTTCAATTCTCAAACCAATCAGTCCAGTAGTTGTCCTGCCGGCTGAGCCAACGGGGCTTTCGATTGGTGGGTTTGAAATCACCAATACAATGCTGGCGACTCTGCTGGCTGACCTTATTCTGCTCACCATTGCAGTGTTTGTGGTTGGCAAATTTATGCGTAGTGGCAGCTTAGTGCCAGGCGGATTTTACAATGCTTTTGAAGCACTGGTTGAATTTTTGTGGAATACCGTAGAAGGTGCGGCAGGGAAATGGGCGTTTCGCATTTTTCCTGTACCAGCGACAATCTTTCTCCTGATATTTGTTGCTAATTTAGTCAAACTTGTGCCGGGTTTTGAGAGTATTGGAAGAATAAAAGAAGTTCATCATGGATATGGTTATGCTCCTGTACTCCTCACCAAAGTTGGAAACCTCAGTATTTACACGATAGATAAAGCCCAAAAGCGGGAACATGTTGCAAAAGAAGGCGAACATGGTGAAGGCCATGTGGATCAGGAAAAACTATGTGAAGCTTGTGAAATTGTTCCATTTTTGCGCGGATCGGCAACGGACCTGAATTTCCCTTTTGCTCTGGCGTTTATTGCTGTCTTAATGACCCAAGTATACGGCGTTTGGGCATTAGGAATTGGCTACTTTGAAAAATTTATTCCCATCCGCCAATTAATAAAGGGCGGGGCAATGGGGGCAATTAACTTTATTGTAGGAATTTTGGAGCTGATTCTTGAGTTTGCTAAGATTCTATCCTTTGGATTCCGGTTGTTTGGGAATATCTTTGCTGGCACATTATTGCTTTCTATCGTAGGCGCATTAACAGCGGTGCTTGTGCCAGTTGGTTTATATTTCTTTGAGGTGTTTTTTGGTATCATTCAGGCTTACGTGTTTTATTTATTAGCCACCATTTTTATTAGTGGTGCCACTGTTAGCCATCATGCTGAAGAAGCACATTGAAAATCACTTTATTGAAAAGGAGTTAAACGACGATGAATGATCCTGAAGCCTTTGTAAGTGGATTGAAACTCTTAGGTGCTGGTTTGGCGATGATTAGCGCCATCGGTGCAGGATTTGGGGTTGGTTTGGCAGCCTTTGGCGGTGTTCAAGCAATGGGAAGGAACCCCGATGCTGCGCCAATTATTCAAACCAACATGATTTTAGGGATGGCATTTGCTGAAGCCATCGCTATTTATGCCTTAGCCGTGGCTCTCATCATCATCTTCGCTGCATAAATCTTTTTAGGGAGCGAAGAATGGAGAAATTAGGTATCAATTTGGGTTTCTTCCTCTTTCAGGTTTTCAACTTTACGATATTAGCATTGCTAATGTATGCTCTTGCATACAAACCGATTGTTCGGATGTTGGAAAACCGAAAGAACAAAATCGCCCAGGGTTTAGAAGATGCGCGTGTCGCCGCTGAAGCGCGAGCGAATGCCGAAAAGGAAGCAAAAGCGATTCTCCAAGAGGCGCAAAACAACGCCGCTCAAAAAGTGCGTGAAGCAACAGAGCGTGCGGAGATAGCGGCAAGAGAAATTATCACTCAGGCAGAAGCTCAAGCGAGTAAAATTCGCGAAGAAGCAAGAATGGAAGCTGCTCAAGAGAGAGATCGAATTCTCTTGGAATTGCGTAGCCAGATTGCGTCCTTAGCGATTGCTGCTGCTCAAAAACTTATCGGTGAAGCTTTGGATGAAAAGCGTCAACATGCGTTACTTGAGGAGTTCTTCTCAGGTGTGAAATCGGGTAAAGTTGTAGTTCTCGAAGGTGTTGAATTAAGTGGCGCATCAGCGGAAGTAATAAGTGCCTTGCCTCTTCTCCCTCATGAACAAGAAGCTGTAAAGAGAGACATTTTATCTAAAATGGGTGAACAAGCTACAGTTTCATTTCGCGTTGATCCATCGATTATGGGAGGCTTGATTGTTAAGGTTGGCGATAAAATCTTGGATGGATCTGTTGTTGGGCAATTGGAAAGTTTGAAACAATCGCTACTATAACGGGCAGCACCAATCTCCGCAAGGCACAATTGACAGAGGAAATACAAAAATAAAAAGTCAAAGCAGGTCGATGAACTTAATCGACCTGCTTTTTTACGTGTTCTCCGAAATTAAGTTTTTTTTCATTATCTAATGCTTCCTGCTCATGGATATTAGTGGAAACTTATATTTAGGGAGGAGCCAGCCTTATTTGAACATTTCGATAGAAGAGTCCATTATTATTTCCTTATTATGAATTTGATATGGAATGAAAGATATAATTCAGGTATCATCATGGGCTATGAAAATTAATAAGTTTTAGGGAATTGTTTTGATGAATTTGTCAGAATTAATACAAGTTTTAGATAAAAATAGCCTTCTAAACAGGAATATTGCATCTCCCCCAGCTTTGGAGATTTCTGGAATTGTCTCTGACTCGAGGGAAGTTAAGCAGGGTATGCTCTTTGTGGCAATTAGAGGCTTAACAGTTGACGGACATGATTTTTTGTCACAAGCGATTCAGAACGGTGCAGTGGCGATTGTGGGGGAGAAGGAGAATGTGGAAAGCCCAGTACCGTATATTTGTGTCTCTAATTCAAGAATGGCATTGGCTTACCTGACTGCGGCGTGGTATGGTTTTCCTGCCCACAAGATGACCGTGATTGGAGTGACTGGTACGGATGGGAAGACAACCACTTGCAATTTTATCTATCAGATACTAAAAACTGCAGGATACTCAGTAGGTATGATCTCTACTGTGAATGCTGTAATCGGGGATGAGAGTATTGATACGGGATTTCATGTTACTACACCTGATGCCCCTCAAATTCAACGATTGTTATCTATGATGGTAAAGCGAGAACCATCTCCGATCACGCACGTAGTCCTTGAAACGACTTCGCACGGATTAGCTCAATATCGAGTATCGGCATGTGAGTATGATATTGGTGTATTTACAAATATTACTCACGAACATCTCGATTTTCATGGGAATTATGATAACTACCGAGCGGCTAAAGCGCGATTAATTGAGGAGCTAGAAAGCACAAAAATAAAGCCCCACGGAAATATCCGTCTTGTTGTGTTAAACCATGATGATCAATCCTTTGAGTTCCTACGAGATTTTGCACAAAAGTTTCCATCTGTGCGGTTAATAACATATGGTCAAAACCAGCAGGCCGATGTGAGGGTAGAAGAGATTGAAATGGTTCACCAACGGCCAAGATTTCTTATGAGAACTCGCTCGTATAGGGGTTATATTCAACTAAACCTTGTCGGTGAGTATAACATTTCAAATGCCCTAGCAGCCTGGTGTGCAACGGTTGAAGGATTGGGGGTGCCTGCGGATGTTGCTCGTTTGTCTCTCAGTCAAGTTGAAAGCATTCCAGGAAGAATGGAGAAGATAGACCTCGGCCAAAACTTTCTGGCATTTGTGGATTTTGCTCATACGCCAAATGCAATAAAAAATGCCTTGAACAGTGCGAGGGGATTAACTCTAGGAAGAATTATCGCTGTGTTTGGCTCTGCTGGGTTGCGAGATCGCGAGAAGCGGTGGCAGATGGCAGAAATTGGGGTAAGGTTAGCAGATGTTTGTATTCTAACCGCAGAAGATCCTAGAACTGAAAGTGTAGAGACAATCTTGCAAGAGATGAAGGTGGGGGCAGATAAAGGTGGAGGGGTGGAGGGCGAAAATTATTTTCGCATAGCCGACCGTCGTGATGCTATTCGGCAAGCTGTCCGCATGGCAAAACCCGGAGATGTGATTCTTATATTAGGCAAAGGACACGAACAATCAATGTGTTTTGGGGAGATTGAATATGCATGGGATGATCGAGTCGCTCTGCAGAGTGCTATTGCAGAGCGACTCGGCATTTCAGGTCCAAAAATGCCCTTTTTACCTAAAACTTAAGGCTGGATAAGCTTGCCACTTGACTTTTCGCTTCAAGCGAAGCGAGAAGTTTTTTATTTTGGAGCAGATGGCGGAGCTCTCCTCCCGTTGCGCTCTGCGATACTGGATTGAACTCGCGTTATTTAGCGACGCGAGTGTCCACTGGATCGTTTATCGTCTTTCTTTCCGGGAGATTGTGTACGAAAACCACCGCTTTGGCGAGGGGCACCTCCTCGTTGGTCGCGAAATTGGGCTTCTTCCGCAGTCCATCCTTCAAGCACTGCAGCTCGGGAGAGGCGGATTTTGCCTTGACTGTCAATGTCAGTGACCATAACAGTGATCTCATCCCCAACTCGTACCACATCTTCAACTTTGTTGACCCGTGCAGAGTCAAGTTGTGAGATGTGAACTAAGCCATCGACATTGGGTAGTATCTCAACAAATGCGCC
>JAOAHK010000078.1 GCA_026415275.1 Anaerolineales bacterium | reverse complement strand
GCATGAGGCTGGATCGTCAGGAGGGTCGGGAAGCAGATTGAGTTCATTTTTGGTCACACCAAGATAGTCAGCAATACTGGCTAACTCTACTTCTGATAATAAAATATCGGGGTCAAACATTTTCATGGTTTATTCTCCTATTGAATTTGCAAATCGGTTGATCACATCTTTACAGGAGTTTACGTATTCTTCGGCAGTCATCCCAGAATTCTGAAGGATGCTGTTCATCTCCTGAGGGTTTTTGCTTATCTGGCGCGAGATTTCCCGCAAGGTCGGATCTAACTGCGCCCCACTGCGCTGGGCAACGTAGTCAGAGCGGGTGAAAGCTTTGGCGAGGGATTTGACATCACTGTGACTGTTTGCTGATTTCACTTGTTGGCTGAGCAGACCTTTCAGCTCATTGTTGGGGATGCGCAGCGGGTCGGCGGGCATTTGACCTGTAAACTGAGCTTGTTGCAGTGCATGGGCATCCGTCAACGCTTCCCCAGAGACGGTATAAGGGGTTTTGCCAGGTCGAAATACGGTGGTTTTCCCCGAAATCGCTTGGCGGGCTTTGGTAAATCCCATCGGATAACTATCGGATGGTCCAGCCGAAGAGCCGATGCCATTATAAACCTTGAAATCCACATCATCGGCTGTGGCTCCGAGCGTATCAGCTAACTCTTTACTCACCTGATTTTCAACCGAATCGGCAAGTTCCTTTGAGAGTTGCTGCTGTGCTTCGGAGAGGCTAAGCCCATTCTTCTGCGCATACTCCTGCAGAGAAGCCTTGTCAAAATTGGAAAGTACCGTGCGGTCGTTGTCGGTCACCACCGAGCGCACCCCGCCTTTGGCGCTGGATCCCGAATCGCCCACCAACACCTCTTTGACCTTTACCCCCGTTTTTTGCTCAAAACTGTCAACGGCTTTTTGCGTTCCATTTTGAACTGCGACATTGACTTCTATTGTCATCACATCGTTGATTTGCTTTGCTTCTTGACTGGTGAGATGCCCGCCTTGTTCCAGTTTGCCCAACTTTTTCATCCCCCCCTTTTTATAGAGGTCGAGAACCTGTTTTTTGTCACCTGATTTCAGGGCTTGACTCACTTTATCTCTCAGCACTTTATCGGTTTGAGAAAGCGGTGCTTTGATCCCTTGATTCGTAAACGCTTTACTCACACGTGAATTAAGAGATTTCCATCCATCTTGAACGCTCTTTGTGGCTTCTTTTCCCCAGTCAATAAAGGCTTTCCCGGTTTGGGTAACAGTTTTGGAGAAACCGGGGAAAGTCTTTGAGATATATCTCCCTGTTGCGCCAGCAATTTTTCCACCAACGTACCCTACGCCCTTAAATACCACTCCCGATGCTTTTCCAATACCAATTCCTAATCCGACTTGCAGTGGGGTTGTCCCAACCGCAGAGGTGACACTCTGTCCATTACTTAAACAATCTTTGAAGGTATAAGCGGCATCTACGGGAGTATAGACGAACTCGGATTTCCCTAAGGTGCCAACCGCAAATCCAATTCGCACTCCTACTGAGGCATAATTGGTGCTGCCATCGATATTCTTTCCTGTAAATAATGTGCGTGGAAAGGCAACGACGGCATCTTTCAACGCTCCCCACGTAGAATATTCCACTTTATCCCCTTCAGCAATGGTTTTCCCGGCAAGGTGGCTGGAAATATACCGGTCGATGGCTTGGAGGCGGTCGAGGGGGACTTTTTCTCCATTGCGCACAGCTTGGAGCAAATTGTTGAGGCGATTGACAGCGGGCTCTCCGTACACGCCAATCTTAGAGGCTTTTTCCTTTAGGTCATTTAGAATTGAAGTCATCTGCTGAGTGTAAGCTTCTTTCTCTTTCTGGGTCTTGACCAAGGTGTCCATCTGGCGATCAAACTCTGTGTCGCGCGTAGATAGCTTTTCCCTCTGTTCCTCGATAAAACGCTGATTATCCAGCAGGTTGCGGTTATATTCCTCCCATAACGTTTCGTCGAGGACACCCCCCGTCAGGACATTGACATATCCCTGATGTTCATCACTCCAAACGTAGGTGTGGGTTTTTCCCGCTGCATCTGTCAGAGTAATTTCCCCAGGCATGCTTGGTAATTGGGTAATCGGGATTGGAATAGAGAGCCCGCCAAGCAAACTGCCGAGCAAAGTCCCAAAGCTAGCACCCAACGCTGGAGGAAAACCCATCAAGATGGCGATCATCGCACCTTCACTTTGAATCCAACTACCCAAATTGCCACCTGCCTCTTGCCAGCCGCCGTCATCCGCTAACGCCGGGGTGGCGAGCAGGAGCAGACAGAAAAGAATCCCAATCAGGATGAGGAGGTTTGCAGGAGTGGTTTTTTGTTTCTTGAGGAGCACCACCGCAATGATCGACCCGATGACCATTAGGATGCTAAAACAGGTACAAAGGGTTGAGAGGAGAGGCGGGATCGAACCTAAGAGGGTAGCAAGCAAGATTCCAAAACTCGCACCAAGTAACCCCGGCGGCACCCACTCGATACGGAAAGGACGTGGTTTCTTGGGCTTTAGCAAGCGTTGAGCGTCAGACCAAGCTAAGCTGGTAACCAACCCGGCAAAACTCTCCTGTTGCGCAATCACCGAGCCGAGGAGCAGAATGGTCATTTGCAAATTGTTTAGCGGATTAGCTTGAATCCTCCCAAATAGCATACCGCCAACAAAGAAAATGGCTATGATGATTGCCGCTGCTTGTCCGCTTTTGCGAAAGGCTTGAAGCACCCAGCTTGGAGTTGTTAAGAGTAGAGAAAATGTCTTCCCTATACCCCGCCGGAAGAGACTGGTTAAGGTCAAACTGATTAATAGGGAAAGCAGTGTCCAAAAAAGAGTGCCAGAGATAGCCCGACCGCGCAAAGCTAAAATTTGATCCAAGATCGGATTTTCACCAGGCGCAAAACCGCCATTGGGACCCACCAACAAATAGGTATGCAGAACCCAGGTAATAAAGGCGATTCCGCCGGCAAAGATCAATTTTAGCAACCATCCTTTGAGCATCCCCTTGAGAATCAGCTTAAGTAAATCGAGCAAACTCTGGGGAGCTTGCTGCCGAACTTGGCGATTGACTGCTGTCGTCTTTTGTTGCATGTGTACCTCCTGATCAAAGCGAGGACAAAAAGCTAATTTGACCCGTCAGGCAAACAGGGCATTGACCCATGCGGAATGTAGGTAATTCCATCCGCTGTGCCCAGCCAAACATTTCCCAAATCATCCGCCAAAAAAACCTTTACTTCGGGGTTGGATAACCCCTGTTCGACGCCATAATAAGCCCATCGGTTATCTTCCCAGCAGGCTAAACCCTCATACTCTGAACCAAACCATAAAGCGCCTGCCGCATCTTGGTAAATCGATCGGACTTTCATTCCTGCCAGCCCTTTTTCTTTGGTAAGGATTTGATGGATTTGCCAGCCATCGGGCCCTTGAACAAATTGCGCTGCACCTCCCCGCTCAAATAAACCTGTGCCGACCCAAACAGTTTCTGCGCGGTCTTGAAGGATCGAAGTCACGTTATTGTGCGGAAGACCACTTTCAGTAGTAAAAACTCGACAATTGAGCGTCTCTTCTTGAAGTGAACAGATGCTCAATCCTCCTTGCGGGGCAACATAGGAACCAAACCAGAATGTCCCTTCTTGGTCTTGGTAAATGACATTCACCATGTCGTGTGCTAACCCCTGTTGGCTGTTAAATGTCCGCCATTCTCCTTCAGAAACAAGCGTGGCACCGCCCCAAGAGCCGATCCAAATCCTTCCTTGCCTGTCCATGAAGAGGGCATTCGTGCGTTTATCAGGCAGTCCATCCTGCTCGGTGAGAGTCTTGCAGGTTGCCCCATCCCACAGGCTGAGTCCGTTGGGGTGTCCAATCCATAGATGATCCTGGTCATCGATAAGCAAAGCCTGAACATAGGTCACCGCAGGGTCGCAGGCTATCCACTCACGGATTTGGAAGGTTACCCGGTCAATTGCCACAACCCCTGCTTCCCCACCAGCCCAAAGGATATTTCCCTGTAAGGCCAAGGCAGAGACTTCGTGCGGTGGACGGATAACTTTCCATTCACCCTGGGATTCTGAACGCATTTGCCGACTCTCTGACCAGAACCCACCTACTGCGAGCAGAGACACTCCAACGAGGGGAATCGTCAAGAGCAAGAGGCTTAAAATGATTCGCCTTAGAGACACGCCTCCATCTCCTCAGCGATCAGGTGCCCATTCTCCAAGCGGTATATCCGCCTCGACACTCTCTTAGCTTCCTCCAGATCATGCGTGACCCAAACCACCCCGCAACCGTTTTGGGAGGCAAATTCTAGGATGAATCGGCGCAGGTTATCTCTTAATTCCACGTTTAGATGGGTCAACGGCTCGTCGAGTAATAGATATTTGGGTTTACAGACCAATGTCCTCGCTAGGGAGACCCGTCTAGCTTCCCCTCCCGAAAGCTGGTGAGGATAGCGTTTGAGTAGATGAGTCAATCCCATGGTGGCGATGATTTCAGCACAACGTTCTTGTGCCTCGGGGCTAGACGGGCAGTTTACACCGAAGGTGATGTTCTGCAAAACCGTTAGATGAGGCCAGAGCGTGGGAAATTGAAAGACAAACCCGACTTTGCGCTGGCGTGGGGAAAGGTGGATGTTTGTATCGCTGGCGATCATGCCATCTATCAAAATTCGACCCTCGTCAACCGTTTCTAATCCAGCGATAAGGCGCAGGAGGGTGGTTTTGCCGCTCCCCGAAGGACCTACGACAGCGATTGCGCATCGTTCCCCAATGGATAAATCGATCTGCGCTAAAACAGGCAGGCTATCAAACGTCTTCGAGACCGCCTCAAGTTGGATCAAGTCGTTCTCTCCCCGTGCTGATCGAGTCTCCAGCGCGAGTAGACCGCGGAAGATAAAACAAGGGCAATTATCGCGGCGAAAATGGGCAGCAAGAGTAAAAGGAGACATAAGCTTGCCACACTTTCATTTGCGCCGTAGTGGAGGAAATTGTAAATGCGCAGGGTCAGCGTTGCCTTGCCCGCCGGAATCACGATCAAAGTTGCGCCTAGCTCACCGAGAGTCAATATTCCTACCACAGTCGCCGCAAAGAGGATGCCTGGTGAGAGAAGTGGCAAGCGGATCATCCCCCAACGGCGCAAAGGGGAGACATTGAAGAAAGTGTCAGCTTCAAATAAGGCAGGTTGGATGCGGCGGACTTGGACGATGAGTACCAAAATGGCAACGGAGGCAAAGCGCAAGAGGGCGGCCAAGATAGCAATCCAGATTTCACCGTACATCCATTGGGTTGTCGGGTGATTCCACAGGGAAATTAGACCGATCCCGATCAGCGGCGGAGGGATCCCGATGGGGAGCAGGATCAAAAACCAATTTATCCAATCCAGCTTGTGCTGCGTGCGCATTGAAAAGGCTATCGGTAAAGCAAAAAAGATGGATGTCACCGCAGTTACGAGCATGATTGTAAAGGAAGAGCGAATTTCAGATTGAGCAACGAGGAGATTCTTGTAAAACAAGGTTGGGTTTTGTGTTTGAGTACCTAAAACGAAAAGGGGAACGAAGACAAACAAAGCCGTGATCCCAAGCGCAACGAGCTGCAGGTAAGTAAACCAATGTGGGAAGGATAAACGGTTTTGCCACTCTTTGCCCCCCCAGCCACGACCGAGGGCAATGTTGCGGATGCCTCGTAAACTGAAGAGCAGCACGAGAACACAAATCAGCAACAAGGGTAAAGCTAGAAAGAAAGCTCGCTCAACCTGGTTGGTCGCACTGTACTCGGCAAAAATTTCCAACGAATAAACATTGCGTTGAAAGAGCAAGGGAACACTGTAATCCAATAGGCTGAAAAGAAAGATTAAACCCCCTGCCGCTCGTAAGGTAGGAGACGCAAGAGGAAGAACGATTTTCCAAAACGTTCGCCAATCGCTTTGTAAGAGCAATGCCGCCTCCACTAGATTCCCCTCGATGGCACCAAACCCGATCAACGTCAAGGTGATAGCTAAGGGTAAGAGTGCCAAGCTCTGCCCCCACCAACTAACCCCCCAGCCACTAGCAGGAGCACTGAATCCGTCAGAGAAGGCAAGAAGGTTTTGTACTGAACGAAGAACCTCTGACCAAGCCAAAGCATGGATATACGGGGGGACGCCTAAGAAAGCCAATAGCAACCAACACAGGCTTGCCCACCTGCCCTGCCCCCAACGCCAAAGGGCGGTTGAGACCAATATTGCCAAACCTACCGTAAATCCACCGACGGAGAGTGCATACAGTGTGCTATTCCACAAGACGATTCCTCGCCGACCAAGTGGTAGGACTAAAGTCAGGAGGTCTGACTGGCTGAACGCCGCACTGGTTGCCTTAAGTCCCAATAAAATGAGGGGGAGAAACACGAAGAACAAGTAAAGCGCCCAAGTCACTCGCTGAATTGGGGCTTTGAGAAGGACTTTCGGAACTCGGACTAAGCGAAGAACGCTCGTAACATCTCCATTATAGAAACTAATTACCGTAAAAAAAGCTCTCTCAAAGCTGTTTGGCTCTTTTCGAGCGCAGCGTAGATTTGAGAGTATTCTACATCCATCCCTTTGATGTCGTCAGGCAAAGGACAAGGCAATTCGATATCTGTATGGCGTAAGGAAAAGTTGATCCAACCGGTCTGCAACAATTGTTTTTCTATCTCAACACTGAGAAGGTATTCCATCAATTGCTTTGCGGGTTCAGGGTGTGAAGCGCCGGCGATCAGCGCCACAGTATTGGGGATGATCAACGTGCCAATCGCATCAACGCCTTGATCAGGCACGACGATTTGGACGGAAGCTCCTTTTTGAATGGCTGCACAGGCATCATCGGTATCGGTTAATCCGAAGATCAATTCACCACTGACGACCTTGTCCCGAACCACCGAATTGCCATCCACCACTTGCACCCCACGCTGTTTCAATGCTTCAAAAAATTGGTAAGCGTTTTCCGCTCCAAGCAGAGCATAGAGAGCTGCTGCATGGGTGGCAGTGGTGCCAAACAGGGGATTCGCCACCGCTACTTGGTTAGCTGCATATTTCTCGTCAAGTAGGTCGAAAATCGAATCGGGATATTGGCTGGGTTGAAGGGACTCGGTGCTAACCAAGAGAATCCTTGCCCTTCCCCCAAAGGCAACCCAATAACCCTCGCGATCGCGATATTCGGGTGGGATGCTTTCTAGGCTCGAACCTGCATAAGATTGTAGGACACCTTGCTCCTTGAGCTTGATCGTCTGCACAAATTCCCCGCTCCAGAAGACGTCAGCCTGAGGGTTGCTTTTTTCAGCGATCAAGCGATTGACCAAGCCAGTCGTCTTTGTAGCCTCAACGTCATAGACTGCCCGAACTTTTATGCTGCTTTGCTTTTCAAAGGCTTTGAGAATTGATTCACTATACACTTGATCCACCGAAGTATAGATCACCACCTCAGGGAGTTGGGGGGAAGGTGTGCAACTGGCTAATAAAATGCACACCAAGAGAAAAGGGAGGAGGCACTTTCTACAGGGTTTCATCATCAACGCTTTTCGATATAAAGCCCAGGGAGCGGTCAGGGAGTTGTGATCAAGATCTGCTAATTAGGAAACCAACCTTTCAAGGCTTATCTATAAAAAATTATACATCATCCTTCGTTATTTATCTCACAATCCTAAACAACATACACAAAGTTTCATGATTTTTCTCTAGCTCTATTAGGGCAGAACACCTAAGCGCTTTTCAACTATCCTTGGATCAAACTCAGCGCCGTTCGCTCAAAACCGATACCTGAAGCTTGCGGACTTTCCCCAATACCTCCTATTCTGAGCTAGGCTTTGGTAAAATAAAGACAGAATAGGTCGTTATTACTATGGAATTGTTGTTATGGAACAAAGTTTGTGGAAAGAGAAACGGCGCGAGATTGCCCAACACCTTGATCTAGCTCAAAAGGTGGTGGAGCAAATTCGGCAAGGTAGCGAGGTAAGCGACGCCCTGCGGCGGAATCCCTTGCCCAACGGCGGCTATTTGGGTAAAAACGCCTTGGTCGCTGCATATCACCGGATGGTTGCAGAGGGCAAGCTGCTACCTGATCCACAACTCCTTGCCCGCTTGCGTCTTAAACCAGTGCGCACCAGCTCGGGCGTTACCACGGTAACCGTATTAACCAAACCTTACCCGTGTCCGGCAAAATGCATCTTTTGCCCAACCGAAGAAAACATGCCCAAAAGCTACATCGCTGATGAGCCAGGGGCTAGACGGGCAGTGGAACACAATTTCGATCCCTTTGACCAAGTGGCTTCGCGTATGCAAGCTCTCGCTGAAGTTGGCCACCCAACCGACAAAATCGAATTGCTCATCTTAGGTGGCACGTGGAGCGCATACCGTCGCGATTATCAACAGTGGTTTATCCACCGTTGCTTCGACGCTATGAATGGTATTCCCACAGCGACCTTGGAAGAAGCCTTCACAGTCAATGAAACGGCTGCCCATCGTAATGTGGGTTTAGTCATCGAAACCCGTCCCGACGAGGTCACACCCGAAGAGATCATTTGGTTGCGCAAACTCGGTGTGACTAAGGTTCAAAT
>JAOAHK010000077.1 GCA_026415275.1 Anaerolineales bacterium | reverse complement strand
CTCTGCATCCATTCGATAACGGGTGGTACTTCTGAGGATATTATCAATCGGTGTCCAACTCTCAAAAGTGTTCCCTTTCCCAGCTAGCAAGCCACATGCTTCCTGTGGGTAGTGTTTTTGAAGATAGGATTGAATTTGTTGAATTAACTCTTGGGGGATATGATATATCTCATTCATATAGGATTACTTAAACCAATAAGCCAGTATCCAAGCGATGATCAATAGAGAGAGAGGTTCAACAATACTAATTTTTAGAATTGGATTAGACTTTAGCTGATTGACAAGGAGAAACAGGGCATAAGCGATTCCAAATAAAGCTAGTCCGAACGAAAGAGGTGAGATTGGCCAATAATGCAAAGCAGCAGCTATCTGAGTTGTCAGGGTTGAAATGAGTATTGCTTCTGAGAATGACCATCCTTTGGGCTGCCGCAGCCGAAGACTGCGCAATGAGACAAGTAGTGTAGCAAAAAATATACTAGGCAGGGTAAAAAGCAAGCGAAAACTAAGCATCCGAATCAGGATGGAAAAAATCAGGAACAATAAAAAAGAAATCGCTAAAAGAAGGGTAACAGCGATGGGATAACGCAGATCGGAGGGACTGACCGTTATATACTCAGCAACAAGGATGCCCATTAGGAGACTTGCGCCGAGGAAAAAACTAATCCAGCTATAAAGGCTACCTTCAAAGCGAGTGATTAAAAAACCGAGAACTAATGCGCTTAATAAAGGGGTAACCCAATGCTCAAGAGTGTTTTTATGATTCCAAAGGGGGTGATTACGGATAAGCCAATCAGAACCAGAGGCAGCGAGGATCGAAGCTACTACCATAATGACAAACTGAGCATTTAATGTAAGGGTCACGTAGATATTTAATAGCGTAAAGCGAATCTCTTGTTCTGGAAAGGAGATAAAACCTGCAAGCGAAAATGTAAGGATAATCGTCGCAGCGATGACGCTGATTTGATCATTGTTTGGTAAAAAACGACGGCTTTCCAAAACAGTCCTTTACTTTTACAAGTGAGGAGTACAATGTAGCTTATTTGGCGTTTGGGAAATCAATTCGAGTGATGTTATTGGGGATTGCCTTCCAAATTGTTTGGTGCCCATTTTTATTGCCAAACGGTCGGAACGTCTGGGGAAGATTATAATACTAGAAATCTGTTTTGTACAAAGGCCTAGTGATAATATGCGTATAGGCATGTTAGCGGATGTGTATAAGCCTCATACAAGTGGGATAACCAATTACATTGAACTAAATAAAAAGTGGCTGGAAACAAAAGGGCATGATGTTTTCGTATTTACGTTTGGAGGCGAAACTTATCAAGATGATGAGAAAAATGTAATACGTTCACCCGGGTTGCCTTTATTAGATACAGGGTACTATTTGGGTTTTCGTTACAGTAGCGAAGCTACGCGCTTGCTTAGGGCAATGGATGTCGTTCATGTCCACCATCCTTTTTTGAGTGGAGCATTGTCTCTACGCTATTGCCGTCCAAGAGGCATTCCCATCATTTTCACAAATCATACGCGCTATGACCTTTATGCCCGAGCGTATTTACCCGTATTGGGTGAACTAGTAGGGGATCCAGCCTTAGAAGCCTACCTTCCTGTATTTTGTCGGGCAGTTGATGTCGTCATTTCCCCCTCTAATGGAATGCGCGACGTACTTCGTAGATTGGGGGTGACCGTCGATATCCAAGTTGTGCCTAATGGTGTTGATCTAAGCGCATTCCGCAAGCCCATTGTAGCAGCCGACCGCAGTGAGCTTGGCTTTACAGATAAAGATGTTGTCTTTATTTATGTTGGAAGGTTGGGTCCGGAAAAAAATCTTCCCTTTCTCATCCGTTGTTTCATGGGTGTTGTTCAAGCGTTTGACACCGCTCGCCTTATGCTCGTTGGTGATGGGCCAGAAAGAAAGACATTACATGATATGGTGGTCCAAAGCGGTGTTGATCCATATGTGCGCTTTGTAGGGATGGTGCCCTATGAAAAAGTTTGTCAATACTTAAAGATGGCGGATGTCTTTGCTACAGCTTCAGTTACAGAAGTTCACCCTCTCTCGGTGATCGAAGCCATGGCTTCAGGATTGCCTGTGTTGGGGATTCATTCTCCGGGGATCAGTGACTCGGTGCAAGATGGAGAAACAGGGTTTCTTGTTGTGGAAGAAGATATGGCAGCCTTCACAGCGAAGATGGCACGTCTGATTTCAAATCAGGAAGAGCGGATCACAATGGGTAAGAAAGCACAACTAGCATCGGAGCATTTTTCGATTGAGCATACCGCAGCAAAAATGTTGGAAATTTATCAAAAAGCCATCGAAGGAAAAGCGAAAAAACGGCAAAGCCTTACTGTTCGCTTTCGTCGTATGTTGGATCGGATTCGATAACGAATGCTCCATCAATCTGCACGAAGCTTAGGATATCGGGGTGAAGAGATCGCCGTTAGCTACCTCGAATCGAAAGGCTATAAGATTCTAGCCCGTAATTACTCGACTCCGTATGGAGAAATTGACATCATCGCTTGCCCTGAGCTACCTCAAGAAACGCAACGTATTGTTTTTGTCGAAGTTAAGATGCGCCGCAACCAGCAGTTTGGTTATCCCGAATCAAGCGTTACACCTAAAAAACTGAATCGTCTTATCCGAGCCAGCCGTGATTACATTCAAAAGCATCATATTGAGGATTTGGATTGGCAAATTGATGTTGTTTCCATTGAGATAGGGCAGAACTCTAGCGTTAATATTCACCACATTGAAAACGTGACAATCTCGCTCAATTTCCCTCTGGACGACAAACTAGATGATTATGGATAATACTCGGAAATTGGTCATGGTTGTTGGACCGACAGGAGTGGGGAAAACGGAGTGTGCGTATCAGCTTGCTCTTACACTAGATGGGGAGATTGTCTCAATCGACTCACGATATCTCTATCGAGGTATGGATATTGGAACAGCGAAACCAGATATCCAATTGAGAAAGAGAGTTCAGCATCACCTTGTAGATGTTGCAGATCCAAATGAGACATGGAGTTTAGCCATATTTCAAAATAGAGTTTCAGAGGCATTGGAGGAGATTTTTATTAAGGGGAAGTTGCCTATCCTTGTCGGTGGTACCGGTCAATACTATCGAGCGATCTTGGAAGGATGGCAGCCGCCCCCGGTGCCGCCAAATCCACCTCAAAGGGCGATGTTAGAGCGTTGGTTAGAACAGCTACAGCCCGAAGAACGACTGCGTCGGTTGGCAACCCTCGACCCAGCAGCAGCGAAAATGATAGATCCGCACAATTTGCGACGTGTCGTGCGGGCGTTCGAGGTGATCTTTTCGACTGGAGTCCCTTTTTCTCAACAACGCAAAAAAGTAAATCCAATTTCATATCCCATATTTGTCGTCGGCTTAACCCTACCCCGACATGAACTCTATCAAAAGTGTGATCAGCGAATTTACCAGATGATCGATGCTGGTTGGGTTAAAGAAGTCCAAAAACTCTTGTCCAAAGGATACACTCCTGATTTGCCATCATTTAGCGCCATTGGGTATCGCGAAATCGCTGCTTATATTTCTGGTTCGATGTCAATGGAAGAGGTGATAACCCATATCAAACGCCGTACCAGAACCTTGATCCGTCGTCAATCTAATTGGTTTCGGCTTGATGACCCGATCATTCATTGGTTTGTGGTAAACGATAGAACTGTTATAGAGATCCAGGTTGCAATTCAGGAATGGTTGGAACAGATTAGCACTCAGGATGAGAGAAGGTGAGCGAAGTGATCTTTTGGGTGCTCTCGTTTGCTTTTGTTTCTTTTCTCATATACCTTATTTTTTGTTTGTTCGAGCTGAAGAAACTCAAAGCGAAATGTCAGAAGATGGGTGATGAATTGCGGGGGATAGAGAGAGCCTGGCGAGAATTGTTTTTTCTACGACGCACTTTTGATGCTTACCGGGATGAACCTTTCATTACAAGTCTACAAGATATTGACACCAAGTTGGTGGTAATGGAGAATGAGATCAAAGCTTACCTTCAACAGTATATTCAATATCGGGGATGGATCACTCGTTTAGAAAAATCCCCATGGTGGGATGTATTCCTGCGCTGGAATGCGATGAAGCTACACGAACACCAAAGGAAGTGTATCGATGATATCGGAAAAATTCGGAGCTTGAGACAGCATCTTGATCAGTTGCATACTCGATTTGACCAGATTAAGGAATTTCCTTGGTCGATAGCTTTACAATCTCGCGAAGTTATGGAATATCTTCACCAGGCTAAACTCCTAATGAACGAGTTAATTGCCTATGGCTTATCTGGCGAGGAGTTTAATGTCTTAATCAACCAGGTTCAGGAGATTGAGAGAGATATTGGGCGGATTCCAGTCTATTTTCTTTCGGATCCCTACGAAAAATTGCTCACTGCGGCGAGCCAAGAGGACATTCGAGAAGTCTACCAAATTGTCAATAGGGATTTGCCTGCCATTTTGGCGGTCATCCAGAAAGCCGATCGTTGGAAAAATCAATACTTAGCTCTTGACAATCAAACTGAAATAGCAAAAAAGGAGCATGATCGCACGATTCAATTGCTCACCTACTTTCCTGACGAAGTTGACTTATCCGAAGAACGATCGAGGATTGAAGAACGGAGAAAATGGCTAATCGATCTCGAAAAGAGACTAAGTAACATCGCTGTTGATGAGATTAGCAATCTTGCAAATGAGGTGAGCGATTTCATCCATGAAGTCCAATCTACTCAACAATACTTGCGGCACAACCGCCAGAGAATATATCAATATCAACGAGTCATGCAGATAAACTCTGGCTTGATCTCCCAGATTCAAGAGCGTTTCGATGTAATTGCCCGATCGAACCTGATTGTCAAATGGGACCTCAGCAGTGATAGTTTTTACCGATCGAGTGAATTATTTAACCGTTTGCAATCGATAAATAAACCTTTTTCTTTCCATGTCTTAGAAAACCTTGATAAAGAGGCTTTACGGTTGAAGGCTGCCCTATCTGAGATTAATTCTCACACTGCGCGCATGGCAGATATGCATAGCAAATGTGAGCGGATGCTCATAAGTGCCGAAATTAAAAACCTAAACCAATGGATCGAAGCGGCCAGGAAATTAGCCGAATCGATCCGTCCTTACGATCCTCGAAATTGGCCGAACCGAGTATGGGTGTTGAATTTTGAAAAACAGCTTCACGAGCTAGAGATGCATCATCGTGATTTAGCTGAAAAATTGGCGCAGAAAGAGATAATTGAAAGTTCGATGGATGAGTTTTACCACCTAACAGAAGAAGTCTATCGCCAAAGCTTGGCTATGCGAGAACGGATGAGTGTTATTGAACAAGTTTTTCGGAATGTCACTAAGGTTGAGAACCAAAGCCTAGCTTTGTTGAAAACAACGCGCAACCAATTTGCCCAGATTTCGATGTTTGTCTTAAGTCAACCCTTATTAGCAGAAAAAGCGGAGAAAGAGATTGTTCAATTGGACCGCAAATTTGATTTGTGTCAAGCTTCATTTCATCAACGAGATAAAGACACTGTAGCTAGAAAACAAACGAAGTTGCAGCAATTAATTACGGATGTTGAACAGGCTGCGAATCGGTGGATGTCTATTGTTGAAAATGATTGCCTGAAATTACTGAATGATTTAGAAAAACGAATCGATCAGATTGATCAAATTGGGCACTTTGAGGATGCATTGATCTTTCGGGCAAAGGAATTGCTTGCGAGGAGAGAAGAAGTTTTCAATTTTCGACGGACAGCTCGCTTGAATATTCCCATGGACCAACTAGTTGCTGCAATGAAAAAGGTTTTTGATACTTGGCAAGAAAGCTTTGCAGTGAGTAAGCAATTAGCCGAGCAGATTGAAGGACCGTTGCTCTCTAGCTATCATGATTTTCACAATGTGCAACGCAATGTTCATGCGAAATATCAGGATTTAGAGAAATTAATACCATCTCAAAGAACGTGGCCGCCGAATTCTTTGCTTCTAACAGTGGAGCGAAATGAGATCGTTCAATTGGAAGAAAAGTGGCAAAACCTCCGCAATCAACCAACTTCAGTGATTCAATTTGTTAGAGTTCTAATCGAAATGAGTGGGAGTTACCGTAGTTTGCTTGAAAAATTTTTACAATATGAACAATGGGCAATTCAAGAGCAATCTCGAATCGAGCGTATCGAAGCTGATATCTATCGCCTCGATCGGTTATGGGAAATTCAGCAACGCCGCTATGGCAAAGTCCCAGAAATTGAAGGGCAAATTCGAGATATTCGAGAAAGAGTTGAACGAGAAATTACTTCCTTACGCCAATATTGGCTGACCAACGCGAGTCGACGTCCGCCTTCTGTTGACTATGACGTTGTGCTGCGTAAACTCATCGAACTTTCGCGCCAGCTAGCGAATGCTAAGATTGTCGTAGTCAACGAGCAAGGTCGACAAGAGCTAATGGATATCAATGGGCAGGTGATCCTAAAGACCTAATAAGAAAGGATGAATATGAAAAAAAGGCGCGTAGCTGTGCTTGCAAACCTCAAGAAGAATGCCCCGATCTTACCAGGAATGCCTCCGGATCAATGGGATGACCTAGACTCTGAAAATACTGTCCTCGCAATCGTGGAAGCTATTCGAGTGGGTGGACATGAGTGTGAGTTCCTAGAGGGGGATGTAACCCTGATTGATACATTGAGAAAGTTGAAACCCGATATCTGCTTCAACATCTGCGAAGGCCATTTTGGGGATGGACGTGAAGCCCAAGTACCGGCTATCTTAGAAATGCTTCGCATCCCATATACTGGGTCGAAGGTGTTAACCATGGCGCTCACTTTAGATAAACCGATGACCAAGAGGGTACTTACGTATCACGATTTACCTACGCCACCATTTCAAGTATTTGAAGATCCTGATGAGCCACTCAGTGAGGATTTGAACTTCCCATTGTTTGTGAAACCCAGTCGTGAGGGCACCGGTATAGGGGTCTCTCAAAATTCAATCGTTTATGATCGTAGCGAGTTAAGAGAACAAATCCAAAATATTTTGACAAAATATCAACAACCTGCTTTGGTTGAAAGGTTTATAGAGGGAAGAGAGATCACAGTCGGTGTGATTGGTAACTTAAAACCACCAGCAGCTAGGCGGTTGCCCGATGATGAGGATTCACCGCGTATTCAAGCTGGGCTGATGTTCTTGCCACCCTTAGAAGTTGACTTAACGCCTTTCCAAGCCAGCGATGTGGTCTATAGTAACCGTCTCAAAGTTGATCTCGCCGACAAGCTTAACTACATTTGCCCCGCCCCACTCAGCGAGGAAATGGTACGAGAGTTAAATTGGTACACTGCGGCTGTGTTTCGCGTAACGGGTGCCCTAGATGTTGCTCGGGTTGATTTTCGATTGGATCAGAACGACGGATGGAAACCTTACGTATTAGAAATCAACCCCTTACCCGGTTTATCGCCCGGAGTCTCAGACTTAGTTATTGAAGCAGCAGCCTTAGGGGTTAGCCATACCGAGTTAGTTAACCTGATTTTGAAAACAGCTATGAAGCGATATGGGATGATTACCTAAAAATCAGATTGGAATCATTTGACTTCTGCGGTATTTCATCTATACTTAAGAGAGGTGAGGTTCAGATTTTGCTTCTTTTTGCCAAATGGAGGAGACTATGTTTGAACGGCCATGGTTTAAGCATTATGACAAGGGAGTTCCCTACCATATCGATTACCCAGAAATAACTTTGTTTGATTTACTGGAGGAAACCGCCAGAAAATATCCTCAATCACCCTGTACGATCTTCAAAGGGGCTGTCATCACGTACAAAGAAATGAATGAGCTAACTGACCGTCTTGCTGCGGCATTGGCTGATATAGGGGTGAAAAAAGGAGACCGAGTTGGAATTTTTATGCCCAACACTCCACAATTTGTGCTCGCTTATTTTGGAATCCTAAAAGCTGGTGGGGTGGTTGTTGCTACTAATCCCTTGTATACCCCGCGCGAAATTGAACACCAAGTCAAAGATGCAGGCATAGAAGTTATGCTCGTTATGAGCAACTTCTATAACACGATAAAAAAGGTGCAACCCAATACACCGATAAAGAAAGTGATTGTCACTAACCTAAAGGAAACTTTACCCCCGATTCTTCGTTTGTTATTTACAATAGCCAAAGAGAAGAAAGGGGGGTTCCGCGTTCAACTCCAGGAAGGGGATTATTGGCTCAAGGATTTGTTGGCGAAGTATTCCCCTTCTTCACGGCCGAGGATTGAAATCACCCCAGATGACGTAGCGCTCTTTCAGTACAGTGGTGGCACAACGGGAATCTCGAAAGGGGCGATTGCACTTCACCGAAATCTTGTCGCGAATTCGCTTCAGATACATAGTTGGATGCCGGATGTCGAGGAAGGTAAAGAAGTGGTACTGATGGCAATCCCATTGTTCCATGTGTATGGAATGGTTGCTGGGATGTGCTTTGCAATACGTGCAGGTGCTTCAATGGTTATGATTCCCAATCCGCGTGACCTAAAGGATGTTTTGGATAGTATTCAAAAATATAAAGCAACGATTTATCCGGGAGTGCCGACTATGTAC
>JAOAHK010000076.1 GCA_026415275.1 Anaerolineales bacterium | reverse complement strand
CCCCATTTGTTGCAGGGAGACTATTGGCTAGAGAAACGAATGATGCTTTCTTGCTTGCATAAACGCGGTGAAACCATACTTGGCACGCATCACGTTCTCAACGAAGCGGTAGTTGGGCGTGGTCAAACTGTCCGCCCAGTTCACCTAGAAACCCATGTTGACGGTCGGTATCTGACTACATACGTTGCCGATGCCTTGATAGCTTCCACCGCAACTGGTTCGACAGCATACGCTCTTGCCGCTGGGGGACCAATTTTACCCCCTGAATTGCGCAATATCTTGCTTGTAGCCGTAGCCCCTCACTTATCGATCGACCGAGGTATCGTTTTAGCAGAAGGTTCATCGGTGAAGGTTATCGTTCATACCGATCACGATGCTCTGCTCTGTATTGATGGTCAACTCCCCACTCCTCTGCTCGATTTAGATCAAGTAGAAGTGCGTGCAAGCGAACATAACGCTCGTTTCGTTCGCTTCCAAGACCCAGGTTATTTTTATCGCAACCTCACCCCGCATATGAACCGCAACCCCGCTACTGGAATTCCACGATGACTGAACAACAACCATCTCTGACCTGCTTTTATCACCCCAATACGGAAACAAGCTTGCGTTGTAGCACATGCGAAAAACCGATTTGTCCCAAATGCGCGATTCTCACTCCGACTGGCTATCGCTGCAAAGACTGCGTGCGCGGTCAGCAGAAAGTCTTTGAAACTGCTCTTTGGTACGATTACATAACAGCCAGTATTCTGGCGGCTGTTTTATCATTCTTTGGCAGTCAATTTATCCCTCGCTTGTGGTTCTTTGCCATCATTTTGTCGCCAATTGCAGGCACGATTATCGCCGAAATCTGCCGTGCCGTCATCCAAAAAAGACGCTCAAAAAGGTTGTACCAAACGATTGCTCTCGCTACTGCTTTGGGGTCTCTGCCCTATTTAGTTCTCAATTTGATCTTTAGCCTAAACGCATTAGGATCAGGAAGTTTTGGCGGCTTGATCGGCTTAGCTCTGCAGGCGTTGTATTCTTTCTTGGTTACTTCTTCGGTTTATTATCGTCTCTCTGGGATTCAACTTAGAATATAAGAGCTAGTAGTCGAATGCTTGTAGAATTGCGCATCTCCAATTTTGCCATCATTGATGACCTAACTCTCCACTTCGACCCCGGTCTGGTCATCCTGACCGGCGAAACGGGAGCAGGGAAGTCAATCCTAGTCGATGCCCTTGAAGCCCTCGTGGGAGGAAAAGCAGACACAACTTTCATTCGCAGTGGTTCAGAGAAAGCCATCATCGAAGGCGACTTTTTTATTCCGGAACAGATCCGTGAACCCCTCCTTGAAATCCTAAGGCGTGAGGAACTAGACGAAGATCATGAGCACCTATCCCTTTGTCGTGAAATTCGCCTAAACGGTCGGCACATTGCGCGGGTAAACGGACGAGTGGTCAATCTTGCAACCCTCAGAGAGATCGGGGAACTTCTGGTCGATATTCATGGCCAATCGGAGCATCTTTCTCTACTCAAAGTCAGTCAACATCTCCGTCTATTGGATAATTACGCCAAAAACGAGGAGTTACGCTGTGAGTATCAAAAGATTTATCGTAAACTTTTGGAAGTTCGCCACGAGTTAAGCCATCTGCGGCAATTAGAACAAGAAGCTGCGCGGCGCGCTGACGTTCTTCAATACCAAATCGCTGAAATCGAAAATGCACACCTCAAAATTGGAGAGGAAGAAGTCCTGCATGCAGAGCGGAACCGCTTAGCCAACGCCGAAAGTCTGGCAACCTTGGTTCAACAATCGATATTGATTTTGGATGAAGGAAATCCTGAAAACCCATCAATCCTTGAGCAGATGGGGGAGGTTGTTCATCATTTAGGAAGTTTGGTTCGTCTAGATGGCTCCCAAAGCATGCTTTTGGAGGCAGCCGAAGAGATTTTTGAGCGACTTAACGATCTGGTGCGCGAATTGCGTCGCTACGGAGAAGAGATCGAATACAACCCTAAAAGGCTCGATTGGATCGAAGAGCGCCTGAATTTAATCCAATCTCTAAAACGGAAATACGGCGACACACTAGAAGCTATCTTGAATTATGCCCAACGTGCCCGAAACCAATTGGAAGAAATCACCACTGCTACAGAAAGAATTGAAGCGCTTTCTCGGATGGAAAAAGATCTCCTGAAAGAATTGCGGACGGTTGCTTTGAAATTATCCGAGAATCGACAGCAACACAGTCAATCACTAGCTTTAGCTATCGAGCGTGAATTGGAATCCCTAAATATGGAGAAAGCCCGCTTTCAGGTACACATTTATCAAAGCTACGCTGACGATGGTATTCCGATTGAGGATGAGCAAAAAGTCGCCTTTAATTCCAACGGCATCGATCAAGTGGAATTTCTGATCGCCCCTAATCCTGGTGAAGGGTTTAAGCCACTTGTGAAGATCGCATCAGGGGGTGAAACCTCTCGCCTAATGCTTGCTTTGAAGGGCGTTTTAGCTGCAGCCGATGATATGCCTTGTCTGATTTTCGATGAAATTGACCAAGGTATCGGCGGACGAGTAGGAGCCGTAGTGGGAGAAAAATTGTGGAAGCTTGCTCGCCGCCACCAAGTCTTTTGTGTCACCCATCTCCCTCAATTGGCAGCTTTTGGAGATCAACATTTGTTAGTTCGCAAAAAAATCGTTGGCGAACGAACGATCACCGAAGTACACACCCTAAAAGGCGAGCAAAGAGTTGAAGAACTAGCACAAATGATGGGAGACCTCAACCCAGCTACCCAACAATCGGCACGCGAATTGCTCCTTTTGGTTCATGAGAAAATCGCTCAGGTAGCTCAATCCTAACCTCATGGGAACAGTCACTCAGATCCTCCGTCAGCGACGTAAACGGGAACAGGCTCTGCGTCGCAATCCTTTACCGACCCTCGGTTGGCTTACTGCAACCATTCTAAGTCTTTCCCTAACCTTCTCTATTTTTGGGTTTGGATGGCTGGTCACTCATTTACTGCGCGATTTGCCTCCGATTGAAAAAGTTGAGCATCTACTCAATACTCAAAGCGGAGACTTAAAGACACCAACCCACTTTCTGGCTCGCGACGGGAAGACAGTTCTTGCTAGGTTGGAACATCCAGCCATTCAACGTCTATGGTTGGATGTCCCAAACTCTCCAAACGCTCTCCCCAAACTTGAGCTAGACTCACCCCTCGCCCGCGCTGTTATTGCTACCTTTGAACCAAGCTTTTCTCTAAATGCAGGATTAAGTATCCAAGACTTCACTACACCACAACTCAATACAATTGCACAGCGCATAGCTTACGACCTCCTCTTATGGAATGAAGCGGCAGGCTGGCAGAAAACCTTGCGGGCAAAGATTCTCGGCGCCCAACTCAACCAACGATATGGGAAACACCAAATCCTGATTTGGTATCTCAACAGCGCCAAATTCGGGCCGTACATTTATGGAGCTGAAACTGCAGCGCAGCTTTATTTCAATAAATCTGCAGCGGAATTAGATATCCTAGAATCTGCAGCCCTTGTAGCAATTCTCGAAAGTCCAACCATTCATCCCCTCAATGCGCCACAAGTCGTTCGTAAGCGAACCGGCGATATTCTTGTCCGTCTCTTGCAAAGCGGTTGGATCAGACCTGATGAAATTCCCCTAGCAAATCTCGATCAGCTAACATTCTCCCCTGCGATCACCGATTTGANGATAAACTATCCCACCTACGTCGGGGTGATTCTTCAGCAGCTTTCAGAGCGCTATCCTTTGGACATAATCGAACGTGGGGGCTTGGAGATCGTCACGACAATCGATAGCGACCTTCAAAGCAACTTGGAATGTGTGATGGAAGCCCAAATGGCTCGATTGACGCAAGGTGATGAAGCCTTAAGTCGCATGACCAACGGTTGTCAGGCAGCNCTTTTATTACCCGGCGTGTCCGCGTCAACCTCCCTCTCCGCTTCACCTTTGCAATCTCAAGCCGTGATCCTCGATCCAACAACGAACCAAATCTTAGCCCTCGCAAGTTTAATTCAAAGTTTCGATCAAAAGAAACCCTTCACTTATAAATCTATCGAAAAGCATACAGCGGGAACTCTTCTCACTCCTTTCCTCTACTTGGCAGCTTTCGCCCGCGGCATTCAACCCGCCACCCTACAATGGGATATTCCTCCGCACTCAGGGGATTTTCCCCCTAACCTAAATGGCAGGTTTCATGGTCCGGTTCGCGCCCGCATTGCGCTTGCCAATGATTATTTCGCTCCTGCACGGACTTTATTTACTCAAATTGGCCTAGAAACGGTCTTGAACATCTTTCAACAAATTGGCATCGCCCCTGAGTATCCTGATCAAAACTCTATTTTCAACTTGAGTCCCGAGCAATTTTTCTTCTCTGGCAAAGTCTCGATTCTCGATATCGCCCAAGCGTATCAGGTTGTAGCCAATCAAGGGGTTCTTTCAGGTTGGACAACCACAACATCATCCCTTCAGGCTAATTCACCCGTTTCCCCAATTCTAGTGCAAAAGGTAACAGGACAGAGTGGAGAAATCCTCTTTGATCTTTATAGAGACCCAAGCAACATTCAAAACAAATCGGTCATTAGTCCAGAACTAGCTTACCTTCTTACCCATGTATTATCTGATGATGCTGCACGTTGGTCTACATTTGGACATCCTAATCCCTTTGAGATTGGGCGGCCGAGCGCAGCAAAATTGGGACGGACATTGTCTCCCAATCATTTTTGGGCAGTTGGCTACACGCCGCAGCGATTGGTCGTAGTCTGGCTGGGTAACGAACTAAACCCGGACTTATCTCTCAAGCCTTCCAGCGTCATGAACCTCTGGCATGCGTTGATGCAATACAGCTCTCAAGGACTTCCAGCCATGGATTGGACCCCGCCATCGGGACTGTTGCGTCTAAATGTTTGCGATCCATCTGGGATGTTACCCGATGCAGATTGTCCCCAAATCGTCAGCGAGATCTTTATCCCCGGATTTGAGCCTCGCCAAACCGATCAACTCTTTGAGACCTACTTGGTCAATGAACAAACTGGGCGATTGGCTACCGTGTTTACACCTTTGGAATTGGTCAAGGAACAACAGTATATGGCAATTCCACCTGAGGCACAAAAATGGGCACTCGCTGAGGGCATTCCGCTTCCACCAAAAGAATATGACTTGATACAAGCGCCACCAAATCCAGTGCAGAATGCCCAAATCACCTCGCCGCAAATGTTTGCATATGTGCGTGGTGTGGTGCCCATCCTCGGTAGCGCTGGCGGAGTACACTTCCTGTATTACCGTTTGCAGGTCGGACAAGGATTGTTTCCCCGCCGCTGGATTCAAATAGGTAGCGATAATCTGAATCCAGTTATCTCAGGCAGGCTTGGCTCATGGGATACTACAGGGTTGAATGGCTTATATTCGATCCAACTTCAGGTCATTGGGAAAGAGAATCGGGTCGAAACTGCGCTTCTGCAAGTCACAGTAGACAACACACCTCCAACTTTGACGATCACCTTTCCCGAAGCCGAGAAGGTTTACTCCATCATAGAATTCCCAACGATACTTTTTCAGATTCAGGCTGCCGATGATCTAGGCATTCAAAAGGTTGAACTTATCCTAGATGGAAAAAAGGTGCATACCTTTGCCCAAGCACCGTACGTCTATCCCTGGCAAGCGAGTGTAGGCTCACACCATCTCGTTGCGATTGTTTATGATTTTGCCGGAAATCGTTCCCAAACAGAAATCCATTTTACAATCAAATGATAAAAACTTCGTCAAACACTTGACAACTTGTTCGACTCATTTTTCAAGAATCTGTTATAATGAGGACGTCTAAGTTGCCAGCCAGCCAGAGCACTTTTTCGGCATGTGACCGTGCCAAGGGGGGTTATCCCAACTGCTAGGTTCCCTTGCCCCATGTGTGATGAGCAGTAGGCCGGTATCAGAGTATATTTTGAATGGAGAGAAAATGGAACCAAAACTGTATGTAGGCAATTTGTCGTATTCGGTCACCGAGGAGGAACTGCGGGAGTATTTTGCTCAAGCAGGGACGGTTAAGTCTGTGGCATTGATCCGAGACCGAGACACCGGCCGCTCCAAAGGCTTTGCCTTTGTGGAGTATGAAACTGATGAAGAAGCTCAAAAAGCCATTAGCATGTTCAACGGCACTGAACTACATGAGCGCACGTTGACGGTCAATCAAGCTAGACCGCGCGAAGAGCGACCCTTTGGGGGTGGTTATCGCCGCGACGCTGGCGGAGGGGGACGCAATCAGCGCAGTGGTGGGCGCCGCCGCTCCAATTGGTAAATCCAATCGAATAAGCATACAATCCCAATCAGGGCGTGAGTAACGCCCTGATTTTTTTACTAACGTCATTCTCGGTATGCTGTAGAAGCCATTTCGTATGATAGAATCCTCCCCAACCCGAAAGAGTGGGTAACTTGATACAGAAAATGATCCCAAAAGTGGAATACAAACAAAGTCACCTCCTTTCACCAACGGTTTTCTGATGAATTTACTCGAAAATACTCTCCCGCAACGAAGACCTTTCCCGCGCACACGCCTTGAAGCGGATCTAATCTTGCTTTTGGTGGCTGCTCTTTGGGGCAGCGCCTTTGCTGCCCAACGCGCGGCTGCTGCTCAGGGAGAAGTGCTGTTTTTCAATGGGGTTCGTTACTTGCTGGGCGCCGGTTTGATCTTGCCCATTCTACTGCTGCGCCGCCCAAACCTGCGCCAGCTTACCATGAAGGGATGGTTAGGGGGAGGCTTGGCAGGGTTGGCAATGTTCGCCGCCGTCGCTTTTCAGCAATACGGAATGCAATATACCACCGCAGCGAATGCGGGGTTCATTACTGGGTTATACGTGATGATTGTACCTTTTCTTCTAGCAGTGCTTTACCGTAAACCACCCAGAGCCATTATCTGGCTTGCGTCGCTCATGGCAACGGCAGGCATGTTCTTGCTCAGCACGGAAGGCAGCCTTGCGCTTTCTCGGGGCGATCGCTGGGTGCTATTGGGCGCGTTAATGTGGGCTTTTCATGTGCTGATCATCGATCGCATCACGCATCATTTGGATTTACCTCTCTTAGCTGTCACTCAGGCAACGGTTTGCGGCGGGTTGAGCTTGTTGAGCGGGGTGTGGTTTGAAGGCGCCTCGTTCAGCGATTTGAATGGCATCTGGTGGGCAGTGCTATGGACGGCGGTGGCTTCCATTGCCCTGGGTTTTAGCTTGCAACCGCTGGGTCAACGAGTTGCCCCTCCTGCCGATGCTGCCATTCTGCTCTCGATGGAGTCTGTCTTTGCTGCTGTTTTCGGCTGGTTGATCTTGCGGGAGGGATTAACTTCGTACCAAATCGTGGGATGTGTTATGATGTTCGCGGCGGTTATCCTAGCTCAAACGAGTTTTCAAAACAAACCCGTTGCAGAATAAATTCAAGTTACTACGGAGGAAAAGATGAGCTCTTACCTTGTGATCGGTTCTGGACGGCAAGGGTGCGCCGCAGGTTATGACCTGGCGCGCTGGGGTGATGCCACGCAAGTCCTGATGGCGGATCTAAACTTCGAAGTGGCACAAAAGGCTGCAGAGCGGATTAATGCTTTACTCGGCAAAGAAATCGCCCGACCGCTTCAATTGGATGTACGGGATGAGTTTGCTGTTCGCAATGCCCTTACAGGGAAAGAGGCTTGTCTAAGCGCAGTTCCATATTATCACAATCTCCCATTGAGCAAACTTGCCGTTGAGTGCGGGGTGAATTTTTGCGATTTGGGAGGCAACACAGACATCGCCCGAGAGCAACACAAATTGGATCAACACGCCAGGCAAAACGGAGTGAGCGTTATTCCCAACTGTGGGCAGGTGCCTGGCATGGGAACCACGTTGATCGTCTATGCAATGAGCCTGCTGGACGAAGTTTTGGACGTCTATATGTGGGATGGCGGTTTGCCCCAAAACCCAAAGCCACCTTTTAATTACTTGTTGACTTTTCACGTTGCAGGCTTAACCAATGAATATGCCGAGCCGGCTGTTTATCTCCGCAATTGGAAGGTCACTCAGGTTCCATCGATCACGGAGGTAGAGACAGTAGAGTTTCATCCCCCCATTGGAAAGTTGGAAGCATTTGTCACCGGTGGCGGATTGGATACCTTGCCCTGGACTTATGAAGGGAAATTGCGCACTCTTCAGAATTTAACGCTCCGCTATCCCGGCCACTATGAGCAACTGCGTGCCTACCGCGACTTAGGTCTCTGGGACTTGAAGCCAATTCGAGTTGGTGATGTCGAGGTCATCCCGCGCGAGGTTTTTCACACCTTATTTGAACCAAAGGTTGTTGATCCGACCCAGAAAGATCTGATCATCATTCGCGTTCGGGCGGTGGGGAAAAAGAACGGCCGAGAGGCCGAGGCTTGGGTAGAAGTAATTGACTACTACGATGACCAAACCGGCTTTACTGCAATGGAGCGCGGCACAGGTTGGAGCGCTGCCATCGTGGCAGAGATGATGGCAAGAGGTGAGACACCCCGCGGCGCCGGCGGCGTGGAAAAGATGGTCCCCCCCGATCCCTTCGTCAAGGCTCTCGCCGAACGGGGGATAAAC
>JAOAHK010000075.1 GCA_026415275.1 Anaerolineales bacterium | reverse complement strand
GCCTCAACTGCTCAACTCGGAAGTGCAATGGGGGCAGCGAGTGGCTTTAATCGGAATAGTGGTGAAGCAAAATGGGCATTCTTTGGTGGTTGGTGCTGATTCGGGGGCAGTCGGTTTGACGACTTTCAGGCGATTAAACAGGCGAATGACGAAAAAGATCGCAGCAGCGATGATCAGGAAATTGATCACGTTGTTGATGAACACACCATAATTGATGGTCGGGGCGCCGGCTTGCTGGGCAGCCGCTAGGGAGGGATAGCCTTTGCCGGAGAGGTCGATAAAGAGATTGCTGAAATCCACTTTGCCGAGCAGCAGACCCAAGGGCGGCATCAGGACATCGTTGACCAACGAATCGACGATTTTGCCGAACGCTGCGCCAATGATCACCGCTACAGCAAGGTCTAAAACATTACCGCGCAGGATAAAATCCCGAAACTCTTTCCACATGTTTGCCTCCTTTGGGGGTGATAGAAAGTGTTTTTTGCTATTTGCTTCTCTCTTCTTACGCATGGAGAGGTTCGTCAAACTAAATATAACACGAGTCGGTTGTTTTCTCTCCGAGATAGAGGATGGGAAATAGTCTGGTGAGAGCTAGGTGATCGAATCAACATAGGCGCCCCAATGGTTACGTCAACGTCCAAAATGGCAATTGGAACCAAATGCGCTTAAGTGAGGGCTGTAACCGGTTTCATCATGAACGGCTGTGGCTGGCGGCTCGTGGATTAACGGCTGAGCAAGCGAATCAATTCTGCACGTGTGGGCATAGAAGGCTGAGCACCTTGTCGAGTCACTGCAATAGCGCCAGCTGCGTTGCCCCACAGCACAGCATCGCGCAGGGGCTTGCCTTCTGCCAAGGCAACGCAAAAAGCGGCGGCAAAGGCATCCCCCGCGGCTACCGTATCGACAACCTCAACCGAAAAAGCTGGAATTTTTTCCTGGCTCTCCGCAGTAATTAGCAGCGCTCCTTCCTCCCCAAGCGTCACAATCAAATTGCGCACGCCATTCTCCAGCAGTCGTGCGGCAGCCTTATTGACCTCTGGCTCACCCTTTGCCAGCAGACGCAGTTCGGGCTGATTGGGCAAGAGGTAATCGGCCTGAGCGAGCAGCTTGGCGGGCAGCGGCCGCGCTGGAGCGGGATTCAGCACCACCTTCATGTTGTGGTGGTGAGCAAATTGGGTAGCCGCCTCAACCGCTTCGAGGGGGCATTCGAGTTGCATCAGCAGAATGTCCGCCCCGACAAACGCCGCTTCAGACTCATAAACGTCCTGCGGAGTGACGCGCATGTTGGCGCCAGGGGCAACTACGATCGTATTTTGTCCTGCCGCGTCCAGCGTGATCAACGCCACGCCAGTAGCTGCTTGCCCATCGCGGCGGATGAAGGTCGTGTTCACCCCATCCTGTTGGACCGTTTTGAGCAGCACGTCACCGAAAGCATCCTGACCTACCCGCCCGATCATCCATACCTCTGCACCAAGGCGGGACGCGGCAACAGCCTGATTAGCACCTTTGCCACCGGGAAAGGTCTGAAACTCCGTACCAATCAAAGTCTCGCCGGGTTGGGGGTGGCGTGCGGCTCGTACGACGAGGTCCATGTTCAAACTTCCTAATACGACAATCTTCTTTTTCATTCGCACTTTCCTTTTTGAAGTAGCTTTCAATGAGCTCAGCAGATAAGGGTTAGGTGCGAAACAACTAACATAAGGTTTTATCGCTCATCCAGCAGCTCTTTTTCTTCCCAAATTTGCTTCAAAAAGGGATTGCCAGCCTCAAGGGCAGCTTTCCACTCCGCTTCGGTATAAACGAGCAGATCCACGCCCCGTTCAAGGCAGAAGAAGGGAAGATACAACAGCAGGCGTTGAATTGGGTCCGGTTCCTGGCTCTCCCGTAGAATGACAAGTAGGTCAATATCACTAAAGCCAGTATAGTCGCCCCGCGCTAGCGAGCCGAAGAGGTAAACCGCTTGAACTTCTTGTCGCTGAGCAAGCAGCTTTTGAGCAAGCTTCCTGAGCTGAGCCAGCAAAGTTTTACGATCAAGAGAGATGATCGTTGCACCATTGGAGAATAGCTTCGGCTGCATGAATTGCTTCTTCTTTCTACTCCTTTACTTGGTTCATCCCGAAGGCGCGCGGGAGTAACTCCCCAACGGTGGTCTCTGTTACAACATTGCGCTGCTCATTGGCAATGAGGACAACGGTATCTAATCCAAATTCNGATAACACTTGTCGACAGGCACCGCAAGGAGCGCCAGCGTTGGAGGTGACCACGGCAATGGCAACAAACTCCCGTTCTCCCTCAGAGATTGCCTTAAAGACCGCCACCCGCTCGGCGCAGATCGTATTGGGATAAGAGGCGTTCTCTACGTTTACTCCGTCGTAGATGCGTCCCGATGCGGTCAACAGCGCCGCGCCTACAGGATAGCCCGAATAAGGCGCGTAAGCCCAGCGGCGCGCCTCGCGAGCGCTCTCGATCAATTTCTCGCGCAGTTCATTCGTCAGCATTTTGATCCTCCAGATCGCATTCCCCAGCCAAACGGCGCGCGCGTACTTTGCGAATGCGGCGCCCGCTCACTTGTTCGACGATCAGTTCCACTCCATCAAAGCAGAGCTTTTCACCTACCGTCGGCACACGGCCCAACTGTTGCAAGATGAAGCCACCTAAAGTATCCGCTTCTTCTTTGGGGAAGTCTGTGTGCATAATCTCGTTGAAATCTCCAAGGTCGATTTTACCCTGAAAGAGAACTTCTCCCGCACCAATTTCCTGATAGGGCAATTCCTCTGCCTGATCATATTCATCCTGAATCTCCCCTAAGATTTCTTCGATAATATCTTCTAAGGTGACCAGACCCGCTACCCCACCGTACTCATCGACCACAATGGCAAGGTGAACTCGCCGTTGTTGCATCTCGTTGAGGAGTTCATCGATGCGTTTCGCTTCAGGGATAAAATAGGCGGGACGTGCCAAACGGGTTAGGGGCACATCTTCGCGTCCCTCCACCCATAGTCTGAGCAAGTCTTTGGCGTAAATAATGCCTCGAATCTGGTCGATGGTTTCCTCATACAGCGGCAGGCGCGAGTGTCCCGACGCGATAAACACTTGAGCCGCCTCGTTTAGGTTCATCTCTTTTTCGACGGCGACAATATCCACCCTGGGAACCATGATCTCGCGCGCAAGGGTATCGCTCAACTCGAAGATCGAATGGATCAAGCGGCCGTGTTCCGATTCGATCTCGCCTTGTTCTTGGGCAGCATTCACCCACTCCATCAGTTCTTCTGCCATTTCTTGAGAAGAAGGTGGCTCAGGGACGGGGAGGAATTGGGCGACTCCTTTGAGGATGGGCGATAAGATAGGAGAAAATAGCATAGCAACGAGGCGCGCAATGGGTTGTAGACGCTTTTCCCACTCTTCCGAGTGGACATGAATGGCTGCCTGAACAATCCACTCGTTCAGGATAACCAAAGCGAACAAGAGGACGCTAAATGTTGCCTGCCAATGGAGGATTGGAGGCACCACTTGATGATAAAGGAGCAGATAAAGCGTTCCCCCAAGCCCTAACCATAACAGGCCGCGCAACGTAGCGAGGCCGATCTGCAGGGCTTCCACACGCGCTTCTCGTTTTGCCGCTCCTTTGTTGGCATTCTCCTCCGTTGCCTCAGCGACTGCATCCCATGCTCGAAACGGGTTGCCAAAAACGGTTTGCGTAGCAAGGACGAGTAAATTGGCAAGATGCAGGAGAAGCAGACCTACCCAAAGGGTCACACTATCCGTCCTCATCTTTCAACTTGCGGATCACACGCGCCGGCACACCAACCGCCAAGCTGTGGGGTGGAACATCTCTGGTTACCACTGCGCCAGCGCCAGTGCGGGCACCCTTGCCCACTTTGACCGGCGCCACCAGCATTGTATCGCTGCCAATAAACGCTCCTTCTCCGATCTCGGTGGGGTTTTTCTTCTCGCCATCATAGTTACAGGTGATCGTGCCGGCCCCGATGTTGACCTCTGCGCCAATGGTGGCATCACCGATATAGGAAAAATGCCCCATCTTCGTGCCAGGACCCAAATAAGAGTTTTTCACCTCGCCGAAATTGCCCATGTGAACGCCTTTGGCTAAGTGCGCCCCTTTGCGCAGATGGGCATACGGACCGACATCGACATCGTCTTCTAGGGTGGCTTTCTCTACCACCGAGAAAAAGACCTCACAGCGTGATCCAATCTGCGAATCGCGAATGACGGTATTGGGACCAATCATGCAAGCCTCGCCAATCACAGTTTTCCCCTGCAGATACGTGTTGGGATAGATCACCGTATCTTGACCGAGCAACACATCGGCTTCGATATAGGTGCTTTGGGGATCGATAATGGTAACCCCTGCGAGCATCCAGTGGGTATTGATCCGTTGGTGCAGAATTGCTTCGGCTTCGGCAAGATGACCGCGGTGATTAATGCCAATGGCTTCGGTTGGATCGGAGAGAGTGACGGTTTTGACCTCCAACCCATCTTTCACGGCTAGCTCAACCAAGTCGGTTAGGAAATATTCGCCTTTCGGAGAAAGCGAGATGCGCGGCAGGGCTTTCCACAGCCATTCTGCTTGAACGCAATAAATGCCGACGTTTAGCTCTTGGATGGCAAGTTGATCTGGCGTAGCAACGGCTTCTTCGATAATGGCTTGGATTTTGCCATTTGGGTCTCGCAGGATGCGTCCGAAACCGCGCGAGGTTTCGGATTCTAGGGTCAACAGCGAAAGGGGTCCAGGATTGGTCTTCTGAACCTCCCATAAATTCAGCAGGGTTTGCTGAGTGATCAGGGGCATATCCGCGTAGGTGATCACCACCGTATCCACTTTGCCTTCTAAGAGCGGTTGGGCTTGCAATACCGCATGGGCGGTGCCCAATTGAGGCTCTTGGTGGGCAAATTGGGCGCGTTCCCCCACAGCCTTTTGAACTTCTTCCCCCTGATAACCAACAACCACCACCGGGGGCAAACTACTCAGTGGCTCAACTGCCTCGAGGGCGTACTCGATCATCGGTTTGCCCGCCAAGCGGTGCAAAACTTTGGGAATAGCCGTCTTCATTCGTGTGCTTTTCCCGGCGGCTAAGATAATCGCACCTAATTTCATGGGTTTACCTCGTTGGAAAGAGAGTTGTGCATTCTAAAGATCAGGGAAAGAGATAACAAACCAGAACCACCCCTACAAATATCCGATTGAATTGTGCCGAGCGTTGGGGAGTCATCTCACAGGTTCTTGCCCACCTAGAGAGGAGATTGAGGCTGGGGCGCCCGGATTCGAACCAGGATAAACAGATCCAAAGTCTGCTGTGCTGCCATTGCACCACGCCCCATCCTGAATAGCCCAGTGGGCGGTGTGTATTTTATCACATTTTTAAGAGCGAAGCAGGTGATTCTTCCCTCGCCAGCAGGATTTCTCTATTCCAAAAGCAGCGGACTTCCTGCCAAATTTCAACCTATGTGAGGTTCTAGGCTTCTTCGAGTTGGTAAGCCCAAGAGATACCCTGCGCATGGAGCACAGCGATCAAACGCCGATCTGCACTCCAAAATTCTGCTCCTAGATGTTCCGCTAAGGCTAAATATTGGGAATCATATGCCTTACTCTGCCCTAATCGCTTTGCCCACTCCAGAGAAGAGCGCAGCATCTCAGCGTTTGGAATGATGGTTGCGAGCGGCAATTCAGGTAACAAACCAATCAAAATTTTAGCGTCCTCTGCGTCAAGCACTTGTGAGAAGACAGCAAATCGTAACGCAGAAGCAACTTCTGCTATCCAATGCGCAGGGGCATAAAATTGGGCACCTAGGCTTTGTTGTGTCCTCATCCATTGTTTGGCAGCGTTGCTTAATGGTTGTTCAACCAACAAGTTTACGATGATGCTTGCGTCGATGACAATGATTGCCATTGTTCATCCTTTTCCCGTTCATGTTCCTCTCGCACTGCCCGAAGAAGATCACCTGAATAGACTCCGTATCGCGCAGCATTTCGCTGGCGGATTTCCTCTACCTGCTCTAGCATCGCTTGGAATCGTTCCACTTCGGCGCGGTGTTGTTCATCCAAATAGGTTTTCACCAACTTGCGCAGGATCTCGGATACGCTGGTGCCCTGAGTACGGGCGATCTGCTGGAGTTTGATTTGATCTTGTTTTTCAATCATCATTTGCATTCGGACTAGTTCCGCCATTCGTCATTCCTCCTTGCTTATATTGTAATCCACATTGTGTAATCCGTCAAAAAGAACAAGCAGAGATTTTCAATCATAAACTGGTTGGAATTTGGGGAAGAAGGACTCACATCGCTGGTCTCTGATTGGCATTTCCAGATAGAGCCAGGCGTTAGGAAATCCTTACCCCAATCATACAAACCATATTCCATATTAGGGATGAAATGAAGCGAACGTCAGTCAAAAAAGCGGGTTGCAGATCGGTGCAACCCGCTTTTGACTTCAGGTAGCCTCCTGCTGCTGAAGCCTCAAGCTGCTAGTTCGGTTTGGTACTGCTGATAAATCTGGTCAGACTTGGCTGCCATGATGAAATCGTTGCGATGTAAGCCGCCGACTGCGTGAGTCCACCAAGTGACGGTCACCTTGCCCCATTCGGTAAGCAGTGCCGGGTGATGATCTTGCTCTTCGGCAATCCTTCCGATACGGTTGGTGAATTCCAACGCTTGGGCGAAATTCTTGAACTTGAAAAGGCGTTGTAAGCGCAAAACCCCCTCGACCTCAAGGATTTCCCAATCGGGCAGAGAAACCTTCAGCATCTCAATCTCGGCTTGATTGAGCGCAGGATCGCCACGACGGCAGGGGATACATTTGGCTTGAGCGAGATCTTCGGGACTCATGAGCCTTCTCCCAACTGAGCAACCTGGCGCAGCAAACCTAAAACCAACAATCCCAACTTAATGCCTTCCCCGGCGTTCATTTGCACTCTGCCTTGTTCCTTTTCGGCGCGCTGGATGAGCAGATAGGCTGCTCCAAGCCCAACAGCGGCGCCAATGATCCCACCGAGGACAAGGGTCTTGATTCGCCAGTTTTCATTTTCCATGCTTTACTCCCATATCATTTCGAGACTTAGTGAAAACCGCCTCGGCGTAGGCGTTGCCAAATTGCTGCCCACTCCTGCAAGCGCAGGATCGGTTCCACGCTGCCATCTGCCACGCGGCGAGTCTGGTAAGCAACCAAGGTGAAGAAGTCTTGCACCGAGCGGGTGTAAGTGGGTAAAATGCCCAGCAGTTTGGTAACCCCTACGAGCAGTGCGATGGTGATGAGGAAAAAGAGCAATCCAAAGAGCATGGTGGGCAAAATTAAGCCAATCAGGGCAATTTGGGCACCTTGAGCAGTGTTGAAGGTAGTAGCTTTGCCAAGCAGGAATGCCAAGCCGATTAGGATAGCCAATGCACCCAGAAAGGGCAAGGTAATTTGGAGCAAGCTCTCGCGCCGATGCTTTTGAGTCGTGATCGGGTTCGGAGGGGGAAGAGGGCGCGAGGGGGGTTTTTCCATGAGATTCAGAACTCTTGGAGTGAATAATCTAAGAGGGTATTATACCAAACATCCCCTCTCGAATTGGCTGATATTTGGCAAACTTATCCGATTGTGCTGTGACGGGCTGAGTCGCGCGCAAGAGAAGATTACCTTAATGCTTGCCCAACAAGGCAACCCAATCTCCCTGTTGACGAGAGAAAATCTGCTTGAATCCATGTTGCCTCATAGCAGCTTCGATTTCAGCTTGTTGATCGCTCAGGATGCCGCTTAGGATCAATGCACCGTTCTGTTTGACCAGTTCAGCTAGACCGTTTTCGAATAGTTCCAGAATGACCGGGGCGAGGATGTTGGCCACAACAATATCTGCCTTTTCGAGCGAAAACTGACCCCGTCGGATCTCTTCTACCGACCCTAACCCGATTTCAATCCGATCGGCAACTCCGTTGGCTTGGGCGTTTTCGCGGCTGGAACGCACGGCGATCGAATCTACATCGACAGCCAGAGCGTGTTCCACGCCTAGTTTGACTGCTGCAATGGAAAGAATCCCCGACCCACACCCCACATCGATCAAGATTCGACAGGCAGATAAACCCTCAGAAGGGGAAGAGAGCAGGGTTTCTAACCATCCCAAACAAAGTTGGGTGGTGGGATGGGTGCCAGTGCCAAACGCCATGCCGGGGTCTAAAGTGACTGTCACGCGCTCGGGCGCTGGGTTTTCTAACCAAGCTGGAACGACGACCAACCGTTCACCGATCAGAATTGGATGGTAATGCTTTTTCCACGCCTCTGCCCAATCGGTTTCTTGCACCGTGCGGTAATTTGGCTCTGGCAAAGGTTGGATGCGTCCCAGATACCACAAAGCTTGTTCGAGTTGGCTGCGTTTCTCTTCTAAGCTCTCGTCGATAGGCAAATAGGCGCAAACGCGAACATCCCCGCTGGGGATGCCTTGTCCGTCGGGCAGAAAACCGCAAACCTCCATTTCCATTGCCACGCCGTTAGGTGCAAAGCGCCCCAGCACTTCGGCAACCGCTTCGGCGAGTTCACCGTTTACGGTGAGGGAGACCTCTAGCCAGGAGTCCTGATCCATTAACCCCCTAGGGCTTCTTTCAACCAAT
>JAOAHK010000074.1 GCA_026415275.1 Anaerolineales bacterium | reverse complement strand
GGCGCGGTGATGACCATCGAGGATCAGCCGGTGAGCGAGCTGTTCCGCTGCCTAGAAAAGAAGCATCGCTTTGAAATGATCACCAATCACCTGATCCTCTTTGGGCAGTGCGAGAGCTGTCACCGGGGTAACAAAGCAAACAGTGAGGAGTCAGGTCAACAATCAAGGCCACTGTAACTGGTGAGAAGCCAGGAAGCCCGCCTTGTAGAGTCTCGTGCTTTTCGCCCTTCTCGAGCAAGAAGGTGAAGCCCAGTGGAAGCAGCGGCTTTCCGCAAAGGAGCGCGAACGTTAGGCGTTCAAGTCAAACTAGATACCTGTGGCTATTTCCCTCAGGTCCTCAAAATGCTCTTCGAGGAAAATCTTGTGGACGTAGTGGCGATGGACGTCAAAGCCCCGCCCGGCAAATATGCCCAGCTTGTCGGTTTGAGAAAGGTCGACTTAGACCGCATTCATGCCAGCATTGCGCTGATCCGCAACAGCGGTGGGCGAAAAGGAACAACTTTTTATAAAGCTAACTAGATGCTGCTGTGGAAGTTGAAGGGGGAACGCAACTCTAAAGAACGAAAGATGTGAGTTCCCCCCTCTGAATGGATTTTACTGAGCTAAATACCCGCCATCTACGGCGTAGTATGAACCCGTAACAAAGGATGCCTTGTCGGAACTGAGCCACATCACCAACTCAGCAACCTCTTCGGGTTGCCCCAAGCGCCCTATCGGATGCAGGGCGATAATCATATTCATCAAATTCTCGTCGCTTTCCAGCACGGAAAGCAGCGGGGTCTTGATGAACGCCGGACCGATGCTGTTGACACGGATATTGCTCTTGGCGTATTCAACGGCGGCGTTGCGGGTCAACCCGACCACACCATGCTTAGCTGCCACATAAGCTGGTGCGTTCGCAAAGGAAACCTGACCTAATATAGAAGCGATGTTCACAATCGAACCGCCACCGTTTTGGAGCATGGCAGGGATTTCATAACGCATGCAATAGAAGACGCCATTGAGGTTGATATTGATCACCTTATTCCAACCCTCGATGCTGTAATTTCCGGTGGGATTGGATTCGCCCCCGATGCCGGCGTTGTTGCAAGCGAAGTCCAGTCGCCCATAGCGATTGAGGGCAAATTGCACTAATGCTTCGCAATCACTAGGGTTAGAAACATCGGCATGGAAGTAAGCGGCTTCGCCGCCAGCATCTTCGATCAAGCGCACGGTTTCGGCGCCGCCTTCATCATTGACATCCGAAACAACCACTTTGGCGCCGTTTTGAGCATACAATTGAGCGACCGAACGCCCTATGCCAGACCCTGCACCGGTCACGATTGCAACTTTACCGTTGAACTCGTACATCTTGACACCTCTTTCTATTTGAAACCAATAATTATGATATTTATTATCTATTTTATAATAAAAAATTGTAAATGAAAATAAGAGATATATAAGAAACGACATCGGCTGATGTCAAACTTGAATTCGAGGTGGAAACTTTGGTTTGTCCTTCCGCAGGGACTGAGGAGTGGAAGATTTCTCTTTTCGCTCGAAATGACATGGAGAGGTGTCATTCCAGCGGAGCGAAGCGACTGAGGAAGCCAGGATGTCTCACTTCGCTCGAAATGCAATTCCTTATGACATTGCCTTGGGAGGAAGACGGACAGGGCAGTCAGGTGCAACCCCCCATCCCCCACACATCTTCGCTTGTTCGTTCCCCATTCATTGAAAGTGTATCTTGCAGGGGTGGGCGGATGGGAATGTCCGCCTTTGAGTTACAGAAAGCCCACGATACGCAAAATGCTTGCCTGCTCGTTGACAAGATTCACAGGCGCGGAAGCCTGCGATTCCGCTTCTGTATAAATGATTTTCTTTATCTTACCCCAATCCGACAACTCGGACGGGGTTTCTATTTGGTCTGGGCTTTTTCTACAATCTGATCAAGTCGTTTTTGAACGTCGGAGGGCAAGGGTTCTGGTTTATGCGTTTCCAGAATTTGCAAGGCTTTTTCTCTGGCGCGCTGACGCAAGGTCTTTGAACCCGCCGCCACCCAGCCATCGTAATTGTGGCGATCGAACAAGGTGGGATACCAATCCTCTTTGAAATGTTTGCGCGTGTGCGGGTTGCCGAGAAAATCGCCATCAGGGCCCACTTTTTCGATCACATCGAGGGCTAGCGTATCCTCGTTGACTTCTAAGCCTTTCATAAAGTGCTTGACATAAGCGATCAGTTCGTCACAAATGACAATTTGCTCGATTGAATTGGTCATGCCGCTGTCCAAATAGCCAACGTCATGAGCAAGCTGAGCGCCGGCAAGGGTTTCCAGCAGGATCGAAAAGGCGGCTTCGGCAGCGGCTTGTTCATCGGGGAGCTTTGAGTCGCTGCAGCCGGTCAATCCAAAGATCGGCAAGCCATAACGATGAGCAACCTCCACAAGCATGACCCGGTTGGTTGGATCGGCGTAGCAGTCGATGGTCGAGCGCATATCGAACATGTCATTCACCCCGCCGGTCAGGATAACTGGCGCGCCTTCGCGCTGAAGCTGAGCGATGACCAGACCGGCTAACTCGCCAGCGTTTGCCAGAGCAATTGCTCCCGCTGCCGTGACCGGACCAGTGGCGCCACGCAGAACAACCGGGGTGTAGGTGGTGGGCAAGCCCTTCTCCGCCATGAAGAGCAGCTTTTCGAGAGCTTCTTGATTGTGTCGCAAGGGATGGCTGACGTTGATATACAGAGCGCAGATCGGCTGACGTCTGAGTTGCTCTTCTCCCCCAGCGACGACTTCTGCCATGCGCACCGCATCGACACAGCCCGGAAAATCCAGGGTAACGAAAAGAATCGGCTTGGTGCTATACATGAGCATTGCCCGCATCTGATAGCGGTCGTAGATTTCCGCCGGCAAGTCATTGGCAATGCAAAACGACATGAGAAAATCGATATTCGGCAGCGCATCGCACACCGTTACCGCATCGACAATGTCTTGTAAGGTTCCAGGGCGACGCTCGCCCGTGCGCAAGTCGATCACATTGGGGCAGTCGGAACCCGGACCGAAGAAAGTGTTATATCCCTCTAAGGGCATGGCGCGGCGGCCGTGGCGGTCGTAGAGTGTGGTGCGCTTCGGAGCAATCGAGAGCGCCCATTCGACCAAGCCGGGCGGAATGCGCACCCGATTCCCATCTTCAACGGTCACCCCTTTCTTTTTGAGCAATTCAATGGCGCGCGGCTCATAGAGGCGGACTCCAGTGCGTTCCAAAATTTCGAGGCTGGCATAATGGATTTTCTCGATCTGATCATCGGAGAGCTTCCGAAAGAGGGGGGCTTGATACACGGTGTAGTTGCTTTGTAGGGTCATGCTTAGGTCTCCTTGTAAAGATTCTTTGAAAACTGCTCACACGAGTGGTCTTAGGATCGGTTTTTTCCATACAGGGCAAAGAAGATCTTTTCGGGGGTGGCTGGAATCGACCGAATGCGCTTCCCAATCGCACGGCTGATGGCGTTGATCACTGCCGGGGTGGAAGGCAACATGGCGGCTTCACCCAATCCTTTGACGCCGTAGGGTCCAAAACGGCTGGCGCGCTCGACCAAAATGACTTCGATTTGGGGCATGCGGTCGATCATGGGCAATAGATAGGTGCTGAATCCGTTGGTCAGGTTGGGGATATACGCTTCCGACAAAGCTGCGCCGATGCCCATCAGAATCGCCCCTTCGATTTGCCCGCACGCGTCAAGCGGATTGACAACTTTCCCCACATCGTGGGCAGCCACCATCTTGAGCACCTGAACGAAGCCGGTCTCTAAATCTACTTGCACTTTGGCAACATGCGCACCGGTCACAAAGAAGGGGACATATTCTGCGCGCGGATCGCGTGGGAAGGCATGGCTTAGGTCGAATTTACCTACCACCCGTCGCGCTTTGCCAATGCGCTCGAACTCCTTGGCAACCTCGCTCAAGGGCAGGCGGTGACTTGGCCGCTCCATATCCACGATCTCGTTTTCTTGCAAGGCGAGGTTTTGCAGAGGCGTATCCAGCATTTCCGCCGCCACGCCAAAGATCTCTTGACGCAGGATTTGAACCGCCTGGCGCACGGCGCCGCCCACAAAATAGGTCGCCCGCGAAGCGCCTTGAATGTCGCTGTTGGGCACCAAGGCAGTATCGGCGTTGACAAGTTGAATCTGCTCGCGACTGACTCCCATACTGTCGGCGGCGATTTGGGACATGACCGTGTTTGTGCCCTGACCATAATCGGGGGCAGAACAATAGAGCACAAAATGACCATCTAGCGCCAATTCAGCGTGCGCTTCAATACACAGGGTGCCGGCTTTGCCGAAGCGGTACCACATGCCCGCTATCCCAACCCCCTGGCGGAGAGTTGGAATTGGGTTGCTGGATTGAAATGTTTGGACTTCGGCGAGCATCTGCTCATAATGCGGGCGCACCGCTTCTAAGACCTCTTGATACCCGATGGTCTCCGCAGCCGGATAACCTAGGTAGGTCATGTCGCCATCGTGAAGGGCATTGCGCAAACGCAACTCAAGCGGATCAATTCCGAGTGTCTCAGCCAGTTCATCTAAGGTGCACTCGATGCCAAAGGTCGCTTGCGAGGTGCCAAAGCCACGGAATTGACCGGATTTGGGGCCATTGGTGTAGATCGTTTGTGCCAATCCATCCACAGCTTGCCAGCGATAACAACCGCCTCCAGCCGTCAGCGCATAATTCGGGATGTATTGCCCACCGCTGTCGTATCCTCCCGTGTCTGCCAGAATGCGCACGAACAGCGCTTTCAGGTCTCCATTCGCTGTTGCCCCAATGCGGTAATGCATTTGATAGGGCTGGCGTTTGGGTGTGGCTTCAAACGACTCGGCGCGGCTATAACTTAATCGCACAGGGTGACGAGCATGATAGACAGCCAATGCCGTAGCGACAAACGGCCAGGGGTCTTGTTTGCCGCCAAAGGAACCCCCGGTGGGTGGGGTGATCACCCGCACTTGTTCGAGGGGCAAGCCCAGCACTTCAGCAATGTAGCGTTGTTGGTTGTGCGGTTGATGATTGCCACCCACAACCGTGATACGCCCTTCTTCGTCTAGATAGCCCAGCAAACTCTCACGTTCCAAATAGGCATGTTCTAAGAAGGCTGTCGTGTAATGGGAATCAACCACGGCTGATGCTTCGGCGAAAGCGGAGTCAATCTCGCCATAATGGATCTCAAAGGAGGCGAGCACATTTTTATCCCCGGCGATGTGGATCGCATTGGGGGCAAGGGCTTCGTCAATCGATAGTACGTGCGGCAAAACTTCTAACTCCACGTCAACCAGCGGAAGGGCTTGATGCCCTTGTTCAGGGGTCTCAGCGATGAGGAGAAAGATGGGTGCCCCTTTCATGCGCAAAGTCTCTCCCACCGCTGGTAAGACAGGCTCTTCTTGGCTATAGTACTCAAAGCCATTGACGCCAGGGATGTCTTGCCAAGTCAGAATCTTGCGTACCCCTGGTGCGTTTTCTGCTCGGCTTGTATCTAATTTAAGCAGCCGAGCGTGAAAATACGGGCTGCGTCCGACAAGGAGTGTCCACACATCTGCTTGGCGGATGTCTTCTGCGTATTTGGCTTGACCGGTAACTTTTGCAATGGAATCTGTCCGAAAGGGGTTTCCACCAATAATGTTGCTCACTGTGATCATTGAAACTCCCACAAATTTTAATCTTTTGGAAGAGATCGAAAGCAACTCAATTATAGTATAATTTTTCACGAGACCACCTAGTTCCTTGCGCTGCCTTCGGGTAAACGTTCTTGTTTGAGGTTGTGATTACACGCTGATTTGTAATTGAGTTACGCACGGAAGATTTCAAAGATGCAAAACAGGGAATGACGCACAAAAATCACAGGTGGGTTTACGGAAACGAAAAGTTACCCCAAATCTTTTGCGAAGCGAGGAGGTGAAAATCGGAAGAAACACTCCACCTTGATACCTTTCTAAATATCAAAAATATCTATATGAGGAGAAGTACTATGCCGACTCGAAAAATGCTAAAAGCCATCTTTACGATTGCAATCTTAAGCGCCTTTCTCTTGCAAGCCTGTGGAGGTCAACCTACTCCCACTCCACAAGCCACTCAACCCCCTGCTGTGGTAACCGAAGCTCCCGCTCAGCCAGCGCAAACAGAGCAACCAGCACAAACGGCGGCTCCGCAAGAACCCACTCCATCGGGTGCGGAACGGCGTGGAGTGCTCCGCGTAGCCACACAACCGCTTGTCCAAGTTGATCCAGCGACCATCTCATCCGATCCGGAAGTCTTTGCTGCCAATCATATCTACGACTATCTGGTCGATGTTACTCCCGAAAACACCATTGCCCCTCGCCTTGCCAAAAGTTGGACGGTGAGCGAGGATGGATTGGTTTACACTTTCCAGCTCGAAGAAGGAGTAACCTTCCACGATGGATCGCCCTTCAGTGCGAAGGATGTCGTGTGGACTTTCAACCGCTTGCGCAACCCCGAGTCTGGATACCCGACAGCCGACCTGTATGCAAACATTGAAAGCATCGAAGCCACAGGGGATTTGGAAGTTACATTCAAGCTCAAGCAATCGAATCCATTCTTCTTGTTCGATCTCAGCGATAACCATGCTCTAATCCTCAAGGAAAATACGGCTGATCCGACCCAGTTCAACGGCACAGGTCCCTTCAAAGTCGTCGAATACAGCCCTGAGGACCGCATGGTCTTAGAGGCGAATGAAGCTTATTTTGTTGAAGGCCAACCCATGCTCGAGGGGGTTGAGATACTCTTCTTCGCTGACCAAACTGCTATGGTAGACGCTTTGCGCGGGGGGCAAGTTGACCTCGTGATGGCGCTCTCCACCGATTTGTACAGCAGTTTGAAGGGCGAAAGCGGAGTTACCCTTTTAGACGCCCCCACCAACCAGTTCGATGTGGTGCGCCTGCGCTCCGATCGGGCGCCTGGCAATGACCCCCGAGTGATGCAAGCTCTGAAGCTCGGATTGGATCGGGAAGCCATTTATCAACTGGTCATGGCAGGCTTTGGGCGCATCGGCCGCGACAGCCCAATTGGTCCTATGTACACAGCTTATTATAGCGAGGAGACTCCTCTACCAGCTCGCGATGTCGAAGCCGCAAAGAAACTTCTTGCCGATGCTGGTTATCCCAATGGTTTGAAGATCGATTTGCACACTCCAGATACCGGCGATCGCCCAGAACTCGCTGTGGTGTTGAAAAACCAATGGGCAGACATCGGTGTTGATGTCAACGTGATGGTCGAACCAGAGAGCGTGTACTATGGCGATCAAGGTTGGTTGGAAGTGGATTTAGGCATCACTGGCTGGGGATCGCGCCCCTATCCTCAGTTCTACCTGGATGTGATGCTCAAGTGCAACGCCAAGTGGAATGAGTCGCACTTCTGTGATGAGGAGTTCGATCAGCTTGCGACCACGGCTGGGACAACCCTTGACGAAGCTGAGCGGGTGGCGGCCTATAAAGCCATTCAAAAACTGCTCATCGAACGCGGGCCGATCATCGTTCCTTACTTCTACACCCAGTTGGCTGCAATTCGTTCAACCTTCCAGGGTTTTGTGCTGAAGTCGTTCTCGGGTCGCTCTGACTTGCGCCCGGTTTCCCTCGTAGAATAAACTCCGAAAGGCGCCTCTCTCGATGAGCTTTGAGGCTGATCTCCGACGTTCAAGTGGCGGTGTCGAAGGGCAACCCCCTTCGACAACCGCCTCTTCTTATATCGAAGTCAGTAACTGGTCGAAAGTAATCTTCTTTCTGCGCGCCTTATTAGCCAAACCAGCTTCCGCTTTAGGACTCATTATTTTCGTCCTTTTCTTATTCCTAGCCATTTTTGGGCCTCTCATTGCTCCCTATGGCATCAATGAGCAAATCGTCAGTGATGCCGGACAACCTCCTTCGCCAAAGCATTGGTTTGGCACCGATAACCTTGGGCGAGATGTGTTTAGCCGCATCGTCTTTGGGGCGCGCGAGATTCTCAGCTTAGCCGGTTTTGGAACGCTGGTCGCGGTCTTTTTTGGCACAACCATCGGCTTAGCTACGGGCTATCTTGGTGGCTGGTTTGATGAAATCCTGATGCGCATCTTCGATGGCTTGCTTGCCATGCCTTTGCTCTTGCTCGCCTTGCTGCTCTTAGGCACGCTAGGGCCCTCGAAAAACAGCGTGTTATTAGTGATCATCATCGTTTATACCCCCATTGTTTCGCGCGTGGTGCGCAGTGTGGTGCTCTCGGTGCGCCAACGCGGTTTTATTGAGGCTGCGCGGCTGCGGGGCGAAAACATGTTTTATATCCTCTTTCGCGAAATTTTGCCCTCGGTGCTACCTGCTCTGGCCGTTGAAGCTGCTTTGCGCTTCTCATATGCCATTTTCTTGGTTGCCTCTTTAGGGTTCTTGGGCGTTGGCGTCCAACCTCCCAGCCCCGATTGGGGCTTGATGGTGCGCGAAGCGCGCAACAACGTCAATCAAATCCCTTGGGCGATGTATTATCCTGCCGCAGCCATCGCCATTGTGGTCATCGGGGTCAATCTTTTAGCCGATGGGGTAAAACGGGTGTTGTTGGAGTCAAAATAACGAGAAGGTGGATATGGGTGCGGAACAAGCCGTT
>JAOAHK010000073.1 GCA_026415275.1 Anaerolineales bacterium | reverse complement strand
GCTGCCATCCTCGCTCTGAATGGGGCTGGCCTAACTAATACACTGGACGAAGCCTGTGATTTATGCGTCAAAGTGATCGAAACCCGTTATCCTCAGGCGCAGAACGCCGCCATCTATAACCAACGCTATCAAACCTATCGGGCAGCCTATTTCGCCTTGTTGCCCGTCTTCGAAGAGGCGGCAAAAAGCGCATGAGTCCAAAATCCCTTGCTTCCATTCGCTGCTTTCTGCTCGATATGGATGGCACGTTCTATCTGGGCAACCGCCTCTTAGATGGTGCTATAAAATTTATGGAGGTTATCCAACAGCAAGGACGTGATTTCGTCTTCCTGACCAATAACTCCTCTAACCGAGGTATCGCCTATGCGCAGAAAATTACCGCCATGGGTTTTCCGCTCTCTCCCGAAAAAGTGTTCACTTCTGGAGAGGCTACAGCACGCTTCCTCTTACGGGAGTATCCTGGCAAGCGCATCTATTTAGTTGGCACTCCTGCATTAGAAGAGGAATTTCGTGAATTTGGGCTAACCCTAGTCCAAGACAATGCCGAATTGGTCGTTGTTGGCTTTGACACTACCCTAACCTATCAGAAACTTCACCGCCTTTGCGATTATGTGCGGGCAGGTTTACCGTATATTGCAACCCATCCGGATTACAATTGCCCGACCGAAGGCGGTTATCTACCTGATATTGGCGCCATCATCGCATTCGTCAAGGCTTCCACCGGGCGCGAGCCCGACCGCATCATCGGCAAACCCTATCGCCAGATCATCGATGAATTAGCGACAAAACTCCAAATCCCGCTCCAAAATTTAGCTATGATCGGCGACCGTTTATACACCGACATCGCCTTAGGACAAGCAGCCCACATCACGACTATCCTTGTTCTCAGCGGCGAAACCAAGCTCGAAGATGTGCAAACTTCACCGTTTCAACCGGATTTCATCTTCGAGAACCTTGGCAAAGTTGCCGACGAATTATCGAAACCAGAATAGGGTAAATCATCGCAAAGAGAGGTTTATATGCCCCTAGCTTACGATCCAGCAGAGAATGAGCGCTTTTGGGAGAGGGTCCGCCAATTGCCGGGCTTCCCCCATGGCGAAGAGATTTGTTTGCGATACATGCTCATTGAGTCGAATGCTTTATTTCGGATCAAGGAGACCTTAAACTTTATCGGTGTCCGAGAAGAGCGACCCTTGGTTGTCGTCATGGACACAACCCCCATGCGGCGAGGTGAGGATGACCTAAAGCCGTTAGTCCTCTCTGTGCTGAAGCAAGCCGGTTGGGAAGTGGAAACTTGTATCTTACAGCCCGATTCTAGTGGACAGGTGCATACCGATATGCCGCACATCTTACAGGTTAAGGAGCACCTGGGCGCCGAAAAGGCGGTGGTCTCAGTCGGCTCAGGTGTGGTCACTGACATTGCGAAACACGCCTGTTATCTATTCGATCAGGAACATGGCGCTCACCTTCCCTATTTAGTCTATCAAACAGCGAACAGCGTAAGTGCGTACACGTCAAACATGGCGCCCACTCTAATTGAGGGTGTCAAACGCACGTTGACCTCACGTTACCCCGATGCCTTGATCTGCGATTTAGAAACCCTGCGCGATGCTCCGCGCGAAATGACAATTGCCGGTGTCGGCGATCTGTTAGCAGTGTTCGTCAGCCTGGCGGATTGGTATCTCGCTTATCGCCTTGGTATGGATGAAACCTGGACCCCCTTGCCTGAGTTACTTATGGGCCCTCTCGACGAATTGCTTGTCCAAAACGCGGAGGGCATTCGCCATAGCTCACTCGAAGCGATGGCGTTGTTAGCCAAGTTGATCACCTTGGGTGGCATTGCCATGTCGCTATCGCACGCAACAGCGCCTTTATCAGGTTTCGAGCATATCCTCTCCCATACCTTAGATTTGCAAAACGAAGTGCGGGGAAAAGCGATGGCATTACATGGCACCCAAATTGCGCTTGCCACCGTTCTCGGTGCGGCAGCTTACCACATTTTCCTCGAGCGCTTTGACCCCAAGCAGCTAAACTGTGAACATTGCTATCCTGAACCCGAATCGATGCACAAACTGATTCTTCAGACCTTCCATCCTTTAGATCCGACCGATCGTGCTGGTGAGGAATGTTGGTCGGATTATCGGATTAAGCTAGAAAAATGGTTTTCTGTACGAGAAAAACTGCCAGCCTTTCTTGATCAGTGGGAAGAAATCCGCCCTGAAGTTGCCAAACGCACTCGTCCTCCAGAACAAATCCGCAAAATGTTTGCTGCAGTCGAAGGGCCAACCCGTTTTTCAGAACTTGAACCGCCGTTTGAAGAAGTGGAAGTGCGCTTTGCCTTTCTCAACGCCCCGTTAATCCGCAAACGCTTCACCATAGGGGATTTGTTCATCTGGTTCAATTGGGATCGAGAGGCACTGTGGCGCGAGGTGTGGGAGACAACGCAATCAACTCTAGAACATTAGAGTACGGTTGTGATTTCAATGGCTTTCTTGTATAATGACCTCCAACCATAAGGAATCATAACTAAACGGAGGTTTTGAATGGTCGCTCAAGACTTGCTTGAAATCCTGCGCTGTCCGGTCTGCATTCAAACCGTCGATCATCCTCTCGAATATTATCGTGAAAGCTGGCTGATCTGCCCCGACTGCGGACGAAAGTACCCGATCAAAGAGGATATTCCCATCATGTTGATCGACGAAGGGGATAAGTGGATCACCGTGCCAAAGGAACAGCTCCCTGTTCCTCCCCCCGCTGAGTAAGATGTCAGAGTTAGAAGCGCTCCTTCAGCAGCTTATCGGCGGAGAGGACGAAAACGCAGAAAAAGCTGCACTCGCTCTGGCAAAATTTGGCGAGCAAGCACTTGATCCTCTATTAGAACTAGCAAACTCTGCCGATAGCGATCAACGCTGGTGGGCGTTGCGCGCTTTGGCTCAAATTCCCTCGCCGCAATCCAAAACTGCGCTGATCAAAGCGCTCAAAGACCCTGACATCAACGTTCGCCAATGCGCCGCGCTGGGCTTACGCCACCAACCCACCTTTGAGGCTGTGCCGACTCTCTTGGAAGCGCTGGCAAGCTCAGACAAACTTCTCTCCCGCTTAGCCGCCGATGCCTTGATTGCGATTGGGCATCAAGCCGTGCCAGATTTGATCTTAGCGGTCAAAAATGGCAACCCAACAGTTCGTCTAGAAGCAGTGCGCGCCCTCGCCCTGATCGGCGACCCGCGTGCCATTCCTGTCCTTTACTCCGTCCTAGGCGAAGACTCAACCTTTATGGAGTATTGGGCAACCGAAGGATTAGACCGCATGGGAGTCGGCATCACCTACATCCAACCCTAGCCCAGAAGCCACACAATCCATCACCATCGGTTGCAGGATCGGCCGAGTGACTTATAAGACTTTCACCCGACATTGTTTTGCTGCCTGACGCAGGGCTTCATCCAAAGTTGCTAAGGGCAAATTTGGCGTAAGGCAAACTCCAAATAGACAGCATCATAAGTGGAAAGATGAGAGAAGCATCCAACACGAAGCGGTCGGTCATAGCCGACCTTCTTCGATTATGTCCTTAATCGCAATGCCGAGAGTTCGCCCGCGCCGCAAAGTTTTGATTTTGGAAATGCTCTCAGGGATGGATTGGGTAGACTGAGTCTCCACCGGCGACAACACAGCGACTGGAACACCGTGAACCGTAATGGTAATGCGCTCCCCCCGCCGCACACGGCGGATCAACTCTGTAAATCGAGTTTTGGCTTCGTATGAACTAACGGAAGACATTTTCTCTCTTATAGACCAGTCTAAGCATAACAAAAAGCCAAAACTTGCCAAGCACCTCTAACCCTTCCAAACCCATAGCCACCAGAGACCCATCATCCCCAAGCCGATGGCGAAGCGCGCCAAAAAACTCAATCCCCAGCCAAGGGCAAGCCCCTGTAAAGCTGCCCATGCCTTTTGCCAATCTCTTTGGCGGTAATATTCAAAAAGCAGTACAACCAAAGGCGCAGCAAGGATGCCTCCTAGAGGGGGGAATACAATTGTGCCTACCAAACCAGCGAGCAATGCAATCCCAATCCCTGTCCAGGACGCTCCTCCTTGCTTTGCGCCTGCTCCCATAAGGATATTATCGATGACTGTGCCGATGAGCATCAAGATGGTCAGTAAGGCAAACACCACCCAACCCAGCGTGGTAAAACCTTGCACAACTCCGTATCCCAAGCCCGCTAACCACATCACCACCAAGCCCGGAAAAACAGGCACAATTAAGCCAATCAGTCCAATGATCATCACAATTTGGGTAATCCAGAAGATCGATGTCTCCAACCAACTTTCCATGCTACTATCCTAAAAGATTAATACTCTCCCCGAATGACATCCACACCTCCCATCCATGGTTGTAAAACTTCGGGAACCAAGATACTGCCATCCGCCTGTTGATAGTTTTCCATAACAGCAATTAAGGTACGCGGCAGACCTAAACCCGATCCGTTCAAGGTGTGTAAGAAGCGCGCTTTCCCACTATCGCCTGGGCGATATTTGATATTTGCTCGACGTGCTTGAAAATCAGTGACATTCGACACTGAAGAGACTTCTAACCACTCTCCACATCCTGCTGCCCACACCTCGATATCATAGGTTATTGCCGAGCCAAAACCCAAATCACCGGTGCAAAGTTGTTTGACCCGATAAGGTAATCCCAACAATGCGCAAGTTTCCTCTGCATCCTGACGCATCTTTTCCAGCTCTTGATCGGAGTCCTCTGGCTTGCAGAAAATATACATTTCCACTTTATCGAATTGATGGCCGCGTTTGATACCCCGCACATCCCGACCGGCGCTCATCTTCTCACGGCGGAAACAGGGTGTGTAAGCTGTGTAGCGGCGGGGCAATGTGCTCTCCTCAAGAATCTCATCTATGTGCAAGCCAGTCAACGGAACCTCCGCGGTAGGTACCATCCATAAATCTTCTTCGTGGTCACGATAAAGGTTATCTTGGAACTTGGGTAATTGCCCGGCACCGAAGAGAGTTTGTCCCTTGACCATAAAGGGAGGATATTTTTCTAAATAACCTTGTTTGGCATGTAAATCGAGCATGAAGGCAATTAGGGCGCGTTGTAAACGGGCACCCAAGCCGCTTAAGACATAAAAGCGTGAACCGGTAATCTTTACCCCTTGATCAAAATTAAGGATGCCCAACCTAACGCCCAGATCCCAATGGGGTTGAGGTTCAAAATCGAACTTAGGCAAATCCCCCACGGTTTTCAAGACAACATTCTCGTTCTCGTCCTTGCCCACTGGCGTGCGCGGGTCGGGCAGGTTGGGAATCGTCGCCAGCACACCTTGGAGTTGGTTTTCCACGTGGCGCAATTGCTCATCCAACTCGGCAATGCGATCTCCCACCTGGCGCATGGCTTCAATTCTGGCTTGTCTTTCGCTTGGCTCTTTGATCTTGCCAATCTCTTTGGAAACCGCATTTCGCTCCGCTTTGAGGGCTTCCACTTCTTGGATCAAAGCTCGTCGCTGAGCATCGAACTGAAGAACTTCGTCAACAGGAGTAGGGTCTAATTGGCGATTGCGCATCGCCTCCCGCACCACATCGGGTTGCTCCCGTAAGAAATTTAGATCGATCATTCGTGTCTCTCCTCACGCATCAGGTTAATCAAAAGCACCCCCTCAACTGCAGGACGAGGGGGTGCTCGTGGTGCCACCTGCTTTTGCCATCGCTCCGAAAGCTATGCCAAGGTTGAATGGCCTCGTTGGAAGCTGTAACGGGCTTCACCGTTCCCTCTTACGAGGCTGCGTTTGTTTTTTTACCGACAACCTCCCTGCGAGGGCAGCGGGTCTGACTCAGACCAGCGGAGGGGATTTCACTGTCTGCCCCGACCGCCTTACACCTACCGGCAGCTCTCTGTACGAAGGCGGGCAGTTACTTGTTTCCGCGTGCGCCTTTATTGTTCGTTTGAAAAATTATACCCAACCATCCAAGGCTGTCAAGCTCTATTCGCCCTCTCGCTCACGCAAATGAGGGAACAGAATCACCTCGCGGATATTGGGCGAATCGGTTAACAACATTGTCAGGCGGTCAATACCCATGCCAAATCCGCCATTGGGTGGCATCCCATAGCGCATGGCGCGCAGATAATCTTCGTCCATGGGATGACGCTGCTCGTCTTCCGCTTCGTAATCGCGTCCCATCTCCAAGAAACGTTGCTCTTGATCCAAGGGATCATTGAGTTCTGTAAAAGCATTGCATAATTCCATTCCGGCAATGAAACCTTCGAAGCGTTCCACCGTTTGCGGATCGCCAGGTTTGCTCTTCGCCAAGGGCGAGATATCGCGCGGGTAATCGTAAAGGAATGTGGGCTGAATCAAGGTTGGCTCTAAGTAATCGCCGATCAACCCATCGATCAGTTTTCCCCGTGGAGCGTTAGGGTCATAAGGTAAATTCTTTTCCCGCATTGCCCGCTGAAGATCGGCAGTAGTTGGACAAGCCTGAATATCGATGCCGGTCACATCAAATAACCCTTGGCGAAGTTCTAATCGCCGCCAAGGGGGATTAACGTCAATGGTGTTGCCCTGATATGAGAATTGACGGGTTCCAAGCACTTTGTCAGCAACATAAGCGATCATCTGTTCAGTCATTTCCATGACCTGGAGATAATCGGCGTAGGCACAATAAAACTCCAATTGGGTGAATTCGGGGTTGTGTGTACGGTCGACTCCTTCATTGCGAAAATCTCGCCCAATCTCATAAACGCGTTCCAAATTCCCCACCAATAGGCGTTTCAGGTAAAGCTCAAAAGAAATGCGTAGATAAAGCGTTTGCTTCAGTTGATTGTGATAGGTGGTGAAGGGCCTGGGTGCTGCACCGCCATAAATCGGCTGCAAAATTGGCGTCTCGACTTCCAGAAATCCTAGTCCATCTAAATATTCGCGCAATGCACGCACAATCGCTGCTCGAGTGCGAAAAATTTGACGTACTTCAGGGTTCACCGCCAAGTCGGCATAACGTTGGCGATAGCGCATCTCTGGATCCGCTAGAACTGTATGGCGAACCACTTTACCGTCAATGACCTCATCCTTGGCGGCTGGCAAGGGTGTAATGGACTTTGCCAAGAGGCGATATTCTTGGACTTTTAGCGTCACTTCACCGGCTTTGGTGCGGAACATTTCACCATTTGCCTGAACAAAGTCGCCAATATCCAAATCACGGTTAAAGATTTCTAACGCTTCTTCTCCGATCTCATCGGCGCGCAAGAATAATTGGAGCCGCCCGTCGCCATCTTCAATATGGGAGAAGGTAATCTTTCCCATGACTCGCATCGAACGGATACGACCGGCAACAATCGCTCGAACAGGCTGAGCATCGCCTTTCTTCTCCGCTTCTTCAAAAGCCGCTATGGCTTGACGGCTCGTATGTGTACGCTGAGCGCGTGTGGGGTAAGTTTCAATTCCCCGATGTTTGAGGGCTTCTAACTTCTCTAGGCGGATCTTCTCTAAGTTGGTGTATTCAGCAGGCATAATAGCACCTCGAGTTTGAGATAAAAAAAGCCCCGCGCCACAATGCAAGACGCGGGGCATTATCGTTGCCCCAACCCTATTCCACCTTCAAAATTTTGACGGTGAAGGGTCCGTCTGGCGCGTCCACACGAACTTCATCGCCAATCCGGTGATCCAACAACGCTCGACCCAAGGGGGACTCATTCGAAATTCGCCCCATACGAGGATTGGCCTCTGCTGGACCGACAATGATATAAGTTTCTGGTTCGTTACTCCCCTCTTGAATTGTGACTTTTGCGCCAACTTGAACGATCTCACTGCGGCTCAGGCTAGGATCGATAATCCGAGCGTTCGCCAAAATGGTCTCCAATTCATGAATGCGTCCCTCGACAAAGGCTTGCTCATTTTTGGCAGCTTCATATTCGGCATCCTCGATCAATTCGCCGCCTTCCATTGCCTCGTGTAGGCGTTCGGCGACCTCGCGCCGCTTGACCGTCCTTAAGAACTCCAATTCTTCTTGGAGTTTATCGTAACCTTCGCGCGTCAAGTATGTCACAGGCATAGAAATATCCCATCCCTTACAAAGTTATTGAACTCACATCGTGTTCGTTTTGCATCATAGAAAACGAATAGCGGCGGAGGGAAGACAATGAATTTTCCGTTTCGCCGCGCAGTTATTTTAGCATAACCCACCTAGTTTGACAAGATAACAGAAAAGCGTTGCGAACGAGCGATTGCTTAAAAGAAAGCTTTCGCCCGATGCACAATCAGTAGAGAAAAGTAACCTTCAGGGTGTTCGTTGTGTGATAGCTTGTGCGGAGAACAAATTCATTTGAGCTGCCACAAACTCAAACCATCTCACCATCAAGGCGAAAGGAAACCCAATCAATAAAGGGCGAGAAAGATGTCGGTAAAAATTACATCGGTTTATGACTCTTTATTCTGCAACTATTTCAAAACCAACGGAAGAAAGAGCCCCAGCCGCTCATAGGCAATCTTGAGATCAAGATCACTGCTCATGTTTATCGGATTCAACTTCCATTTCGAATAGGCGATCATTGCCAGATTGTTGTTGTCGAAGGCAGCTGAGACATGATTGGCGATTCCATCTATGAGCATACTTGCTG
>JAOAHK010000072.1 GCA_026415275.1 Anaerolineales bacterium | reverse complement strand
ATCCTGTGTTGAGAGCGGGTTGGAGGCTGTTAGCACCACTTCGGCGCCGGCGGCGTGCAAGGTGTCCATGAGGTTTGCGGTTTCAGTGGTGACATGCAGGCAAGCCGAAATGCGCAGCCCCTGCAAAGGCTTTTCTTTGGCAAACCGTTGGCGGATCAAGCCAAGCACGGGCATTTCGCGCTTTGCCCATTCGATGCGACGACGACCTCCCTCTGCGAGGTTGATGTCACGGATATCGTATCTTTCCATGCGGGCTCCTTGGTCATTGATTTTAGGTCGTGGGTTCTGAGGTATGCGCTTTGCATCCCACGTGAGGAGGATTATAACATCTTTAGGAGAAGCTTTTAGCGTCTAGCCTTCACATGCGCTTGTTCTTTACTTATTACCATCAGCGATCTTGCAGCGGACGGCTGGGTCTGGGAAACAGCCTCCACAAATAAAAAAAGCATCTCGCACCGCTTCGGCTCAAAGCGATCGAAAAACTCAGATCGTTGGCTGTAAGATGCTTACATTGCACCTTACTATTTTTTAGGCGTTTTGGTCGGTTTGTTTTGCCCAGGCGGCTGGGGTTGCTCGGAGGGTTTGTTGGGATTGGTCGGTTTGGGAGTCGGAGGGAGTGGCTGGATCTGGGTGGGTTTTGGTGTTTTGGTCGGTGGCTTGACTTGCGGAGGTTTGGGCGTCTTGGTCGGCTGCTCCACTTGGGTTGGGCGGTGCGTGTTGGTCGGGCGTGGAGTCAGGGTGGGGCGCTGCGTGGGGCGATGGGTGTTCATAGCGTGCGGAGTTAGGCTTGCCCGGGGCGTTGGCGATTGAGTTTGGCGCAATAATCCAGGTGGGAGGATCAGCTCGGTGGGAGTGAAGAGTGTTGACAGAGGGAATTGACCGCCAGCGGGAGTGAGAGTAGCAAGCGCGGGAGAAGTGGGCGTTGGCGGAAAAGTGATTTCGAGTTCCACCATAATTGAAGCGGCGTTTTGCAGTGCTCGGCGAGAGGCGTTTTGGGCTTGTTGGACAATTTGCGCCTGGGCAGGTGGCAAAAGGCTATCCAGCGCCACGAGGGCTTCGCTTTGGTTTTGCAGGCGCGCCTCGATGTCTGCGGTCAAATGCTTTGCTTGCAAAGGTTGCGTGCGCGCTGCTCTTCGCGTCTCTTGCAAGGCAAGATGGAGTTGCACTTCATAATTGCTCAAGGCAAGCGGGGCGGCTTCAGCCCGCCCTTGCTGCGCTAGGCGGGCGACTTCTTCCAACCGCCGTTCGGCGTATGCCATGCGTAAACGCGCTCTTTGAGCTGCATCCCAAGTCATCAGCACGCTGGCTTCTTCTACTGCAGCCTTAACGGCATACAAGGGTTCGCCGGGCAAGCTGTTTTGCGCAGCGAGGGCAATCCCTGATGTGAAAAATATAAGGAGGCAGATCAAGACGAACACCATTGCACTCCAACTCCATGCCATGCGGTTCAACCATCCTCTGCGCTGTATCGGAAGTAGGCGAGGTTTGGATTGAATGCGGGGTAACGGCTGGACTTGCACCGCCGTTAACACACGCTCACGCAGGACAGCTTGTCGTTGCGGGGAAAGCGAGAAAGTTGCGCGCTGCGAACGAACCCACAAAGCACTTTCCAAAAGGGGAGATAGCTCCTCGCGAAGGTGAGGATAGCGAGAGAGGACTTCATCGAGGGTTTTTCCCTTGGTAAACACTTCCTCTAGGCAATCTTGGAGTGCATCCTGAGTCGCCTCTTTCATGCTTCACCTCTTTCCATCAGCGCGCGCAAGGCAGCCAGAGCGCGATGCTGCAAAACCCGCACCGCGCCATATGATTTGCCCATCACCTCGGCGGTTTCTTCGTAGCTCAGATCGTTCAGAAAACGCAAGATCAAAACGGTGCGATAATCAGGAGGTAACTTGAGCAAATAGCGATGCAGGTCAGAAACATCCCTGCCGGCAATGATCAGAGGGGTTATGCGCGGCGCAGGAGTATCTTCACCTATATCTGGGCTATCGAATTCTCCATCATGAGTTTTTTGGTGGCGAAAATAATCGACTAGACGATTGCGCGCAATGCGATACAGAAAAACATAAAAGGGCACCTTTTTGTTTTCCTGATATTGCGGCAAGGTGCGCCAAAGGTTAAGAAAGACGTCAGCAGTCATATCTTCGGCATCTTGTTCGTTCGACACATGCCCGTAGAGATAGCGATAGATCGCCTCGCCATAGCGGTTGTAAATCTCTGCAAAGGCTTCGCGGTTGCCCTTTTGGGCAAGCTCTACCAATTCCTGATCAGTTTTCTCCTGCCAATCTGGCATTCATCCTATCCCTTAAAACGCAGTTAGAGTACAGATATTACACTCTTTGCAAAACTGTTAGGTCCTCGTCTCAATTGCCCTCACCTCCGACCTCTCTCCCAGAGGGCGTGGGAAGGGCGGAATGGTAGATCACATCTCCGACGAAATCCACCGGTAACAAAGATCATTGCTTTCCAAAAGTCTTAAATCAAATAATCGCGCAAGTGGCGGCTGCGGGTGGGGTGACGAAGTTTGCGCAGAGCTTTCGATTCAATTTGGCGGATGCGCTCGCGGGTGACGTTGAAGTATTGCCCCACTTCCTCCAATGTGTGATCTTTGCCATCCAGCAAACCAAAGCGCATTTCCAGCACTTGGCGTTCCCGTTCAGAGAGGACCGCGAGGGCATTCTGGATCGATTCGCGCAGCATCTCTCGGGCGGCAGCGTCCATCGGTTCAATCGCATCTTGATCTTCGATGAAATCACCCAACTGACTGTTATCCTCACTGCCGACCGGACTATCTAACGACATGGGTTCCTCAGCAGCTTGGAGAATGCGCTCCACTTTGATCGCGGCGCGCTGCCAGCGCCGGCGCACATCAGGCGGGATGGGCGTGCCTTCCGCTCGGCAGCGGCGGATGATCTGCTCGTCCTTCACATCCAAAAAGCCAGCCTCTAACGCCATTTCGTCATAGCCGGGCTCCCGCCCGTATTGCTGCAACAGACGGCGTTGGATGCGTAACAAGCGGTTGATCGACTCAAAGACATGCACAGGAATACGAATGGTGCGCGCTTGGTCGGCAATCGAACGGCTGATCGATTGGCGGATCCACCATGTGGCGTAGGTGCTGAATTTATACCCCCGCGCAGGGTCAAACTTCGCCACGGCGCGCAGCAATCCGATATTCCCCTCTTGGATCAAATCCAAAAAAGCACTACCTCGCCCGACGTAGCGTTTGGCAACCGAGACCACCAAGCGCAAGTTGGAGCGGATCAGGGCATATTGCGCTTCGGCTGCCGCCTGACGGATTTCTTCGATCTCCCGCCGAAAGACTTCTTCGTCTGGGGGATAAGCAGCTAAGCGATTCAGGGTAGGCATATCCTTCTTTGTTGCGATGTACTCGCTCAGGGCAGGGATTGCTGTCTGGGGGAAAAGGTAGAGATGCACATACGCCGAAAAGACATAGCGCGCCAGAGTATCCCAGCGCCGATCTGCGCCCCAGCGGCCGTTATCCAAGTAAGAGCGCACATATGAGGGAGGAGTCAGGTTCCAGCTTTTTCGCAGGGCGCGCGCTTCTTCCAAAATACTCACCAAATCGGGGCGTTCATATTTCAGGCGCTGGGTGTCTTCCTTGACCCTTTTCCAAGCCGTGCGCGTTTCATCAAGGAGCGCTTCATAATAGGCTTGAGAGGTTTTTTGCACGGCTTTTACCTCGCTGGGCAACAGAGTTTCTAGGCGGCGCAAGGCATCCAAGCGAGTGGCTAGCCAAAACTCACGGTCGGCGTCCAACAGCTCGATACCACCGATCTCCTTCAAGTATAAACGCACCGGGTCTTCATCCAATTCAGCGAGCAGACGTGGATCTTCCAAAAGATCCAACGGCTCTTCGGCGGCGATCTTTTCCAATTCCTCCACTTCCGAGGGAATGATCTCTTGGCCGGGCTCATCTAGATCGGTTGCCTCCAACTCCACGAGGAGGTCGTCCATCTTATTCGGTATGAAAAATTCCTCTAGCGAGTCACGCTGCGCCTCTTCAGAGAGTTCAAGGTCGGATTTTTTTCTTCTTCTCGCTTGAGATGTATTCATGGTTACCTCTTCACCAAACAAAACGCAACTCTTGAGAGCGCCTCAATGGCTGGTGACTCTTTTCAGCGCCTTATCGATTTTGAAGCGCGTTTGGGTCAGGGAGAGCATCTCCTGCTTTATGGAAAGCTCTCCCAGCGGCGCGTCTGTCTGCGCCTCCTGCAGAGCAAAGCGCAGATAGTCGATCTGCTGATTCAAACTGCGCTGGCGGCGCTGCAACACAGCCCGCAAAAGGTCATCCAACAAACGATGAGGATTGGCTTCCAACCCCGCCGTTTTCTCAAGGATGGCTTCGCTGACCTCCAACATGGGCAAGGAGAGATGTTGCAGAACATATTGCAAAGGCTCTACCAAGTCTTGTTCCAGCGCTTCTTGCAGCAAGCGCAGCAGAGTCTGATGTTCGACGGAGGAAAAATCGCTTGGCAAGAGCCGCTCCAACCCCTCTTCCTGCAGCGAGCGATCTAAGCGGAAAAGCAAATCGGGAAAGCGCAGCAAGAGACCCAGAATGTGTTGCTCAAGGCTGAGCAAATTCTGACCCAGCGGGGCAACCGCTTGCGGCGCTGGTTGAGGCTTGGTTTGGCTTTTGACTGAGCGGCGCGGTGGCTTGCGAGTTGCAGAAAGACTAGACAGCAGAGCTCGCTCGTCCACGCGCAACAAGCGGGCAAGGCGCTGCAGATAGGTATCTCGCTCCACCGCATTAGGGATTTCTTTGATCAAGGGCAACACATGGCTGGCAATTTCGTTCTTCTGCTTGGGATCGTTCACATCCCGCTGGGCGGCGAGGGTTTCCATCACATGTACGACAATCGGTTGCGCCTGGGCAACAAGCTGTTCCCAGCGCTTTGGGTCGTTTTGCACCACCTCATCCGGGTCTACCCCGGCTGGCAAGGTGGCAACCCGAATGTCAGCCTGCAAGCGCGCTTCAAAACGCAACAGGCCGCGACTGTCGAAAACGAGCTCTTGGTCGTGATCCATTGCCTGACGGGCGACTTCCAAGCCACGCAGGGTAGCTTTTTCGCCCGCTGCATCGGCATCTAAGGCTAACACCAAGCGTTTTGTAAAGCGTTTGAGCAGAAACAGTTGTTGTTCAGTGAGTGCGGTGCCCATCGGCGAGACTACATTGGTAAAACCCGCCTGATGGAGAGCAAGGACATCCAAATAGCCCTCCACTAGAACCACCTGATCCTTTTCGCGAATCGAACGGCGGGCGCGATCTAAACCATAAAGCAACCGACCCTTATCAAAGAGAAGCGTTTGAGGAGAATTGAGAAACTTGGGCACATCATTCGGGTCAAGGATGCGCGCCCCAAAACCCGCCATGCGCCCTTGCTCATCGCGAATGGGGATCATCACCCGATGACGAAAGCGGTCATGCAGACGTCCGTCCTGGCTTTCGCTGAGCAAGCCAGCCTGAAGCAACTCCTGCGGCTCAACTCCCTTGGCAGCAAAATGTTGCAACAGGGCATCCCAACGGTTGGGGGCGTAGCCGATCCCGAAAGCCTCCAAAGTTTCATCCCGCAACCCCCGCTGGCGCAGATATTCCAGCGCTTGCCGGCCAGCTTCTGTGTTCAACAATTGATGGCGAAAGAAGGTCACCGCGTCTTCTAGCAAAGTGCGCAGGTTCTCGTGCTCTTCGCGCTCGGCGACATCTTGGGGGGTGAGCGGCTTGAGGGTCACCCCCGCTTTTTGGGCAAGGATTTGTAAAGCTTGGCTAAAGTCAATCCCCTCCTTCTTCATCAAAAAGGCAAAGATGTCGCCGCCCTCGTTGCACTGCCCAAAGCATCGCCAGGTGCCGCTTTCGGGGAAAACCACAAAGGCGGGCGTGCGCGTGTTGCTGTGAAAGGGACAAAAGCCGATGTAGTTCTTGCCCGTGCGCCGCAGGGTCACGCTCTCGGAGACGAGATCGACAATATCCAGCCGAGCCTTGATTTCTTCGATTGCAGACATTCTAGCTCTTATTATACATTCACTCTGACGCTTTCTTCACCCCGAACCCTTTCCCGCCGCTAGGGGTGAGGGCTGCCTCCCTCGCCCTCCGGGAGAGGGGGTGGGGGTGAGGGCTGCCTCCCTCGCCCTGTGGGAGAGGGGTTGGGGGTGAGGGCAGTCTCGTCCGCCGTGTTCACAGTCGATGAAGCCTCGGACTCCGTCTCCCTTTCGCTGACAACTTCTACAGCCTGCTAAAAACCTGAATCTTAAAATTCCAAATTCTTTAAGCCCTTCAATCTACCGACCATGCTATAATTTTTTTAGACCCCTGATGAGTTTCGTACACTTACACGTCCACTCTGAATATTCTTTGCTGGATGGGTTCAGCAACCTTAAGCAGTTGGTTAAGCGCGTCAAAGAGATGGGCATGCCAGCCGTTGCGCTTACCGACCATGGCACGATGTTTGGTGTGGTGGAGTTCTACAATCAAGCTGTGGCTGCTGGGGTCAAACCGATTATTGGGGTGGAAGCCTACTTAGCGGCGCTCACTATGAAAGAGCGCGATCCGCAATTGGATAAAAAAGCCACGCACATCTTGCTGCTTGCCGAAAATCAAACCGGTTATCAGAATTTGCTTAAGTTGGTCAGTGCTGCCCAGTGCGAGGGATTTTATTATTACCCGCGCATCGATCATGAACTGCTTGCCCAGCATTCTGAGGGGTTGATTTGCACCTCGGGCTGTATGTCCGCCGAAGTGCCGCGCTTGATTGTTGAGGGTCAAATAGAGGAGGCGCAACGCCGTTTGGATTGGTATTACGAGGTCTTCGGGCCTGACCGCTTCTTCCTCGAGTTACAACAGCACGACATCAATGAGATAGAGACGATCAATCGCAACTTGCTCACGCTGGGCAGACGCTATCAGGCTCAATTTGTTGCTACCAACGATGTCCACTACATCGAGAAAGAGGATTGGCGATTACAGGATATTTTGCTTGCCATCCAAACCGGCAGCGTTCTCAGCGATCCCAATCGCATCAGGATGACAGACCCTTCCTACTACTTGCGCTCGTCTGAGGAGATGAGCACCCTGTTCGCTGAGGTGCCACAAGCGCTCCATAACACTTTATTAATTGCCGAACGCTGCAATGTGGATTTGAGCTTCAAGGGTTACCATCTGCCCATCTTTGAGGTGCCTGAAGGCTATACTCCCCAAAGTTATCTGCGCGAGCTTTGTGAAGACGGGCTGAAGAAGCGCTATAGCCGTCGCGCCGACGATCCAGTCATTCGCCAACGTTTAGAATACGAGCTAGGCGTTATCCACCAGATGGGTTTTGACACCTATTTTCTCATCGTTTGGGATTTGTGTCGCTATGCCCGACAACGGGGGATTTGGTACAACGCGCGCGGTTCGGCGGCCGGTTCGATTGTTGCCTATTGTTTGGAAATTACCCTTGTTGATCCATTGGAACATGGCTTAATCTTTGAACGGTTTCTGAATCCCAGCCGTATCTCCATGCCCGATATCGATTTGGACTTTCGCGATGACCGGCGTGTGGAGATGATGGAATATGCCACCCGAAAGTACGGCGAGGATAAGGTTGCGCAGATTATTACCTTTGGCACGCTGGGGGCGCGCGCTGCCATCCGCGATGTCGGTAGGGTGATGGACATCCCCCTAAATGAAGTCGATCGGGTGGCTAAATTGATCCCCAATATTCCCGGCAAACCAGTCACGATTCAGCAAGCATTGGAGGAAGTGCCCGAACTGAAGCAGATCTATGACAGCACGCCCTATCTCAAAGAGCTGATCGACACGGCGAGCCAAATGGAAGGCGTGGTGCGCAACGCAGGCACACACGCCGCCGGAGTGGTAATCGCCGACCGCCCAATTGTGGACTATATCCCGATTCATCGCCCAACGGGGACAACGAGTGAAGAAACTCCGGTCAAAATTGTCACCCAATTTGAGATGTCTGTCCTTGAGAGCTTGGGCTTGCTCAAAGTCGATTTTCTTGGCTTGGCTACCTTGACCATTATGGCGCGGGCGTGTGAGCTGATTCGCCAACGCCACGGGATTGACCTGAATCTGTATAACATCCCTGTGGACGATCCAGAGACCTATGAGCTCTTGGGGCGGGGCGAAACAGCCGGCATCTTCCAAGTCGAAGGTTCAGGGATGCGCCGCTATTTGATGCAGATGAAGCCCAAGAGCCTCTCGCATGTGATTGCCATGGTCGCCCTCTTCCGCCCCGGACCAATGGATTTCATCCCCAGTTACATCCGCCGCATGCACGGCGAAGAAAAAGTAGAGTATCGCCATCCGGCGTTGGAGCCGATCTTCCGCGAGACCTATGGCTTTCCCGTTTATCAGGAACAGTTGATGTTTGCCGTGATGCAACTGGCTGGCTACACGGCTGCTGAGGCAGATGACTTGCGCAAAGCGGTATCCAAAAAGCTCAAAGATAAGTTGTTGAAACACCGCGAGAAATTCATCTGCGGGGCAAAAAAGAACGGTATTCCCGAAGAAACTGCCGGCGCTATTTTTGATGACTGGGAGGAATTTGCCCGCTATGGTTTCAACAAAGCGCATGCTGCCGACTACGGGGTGATTGCCGTTCAAACTGCTTATCTC
>JAOAHK010000071.1 GCA_026415275.1 Anaerolineales bacterium | reverse complement strand
AGGTGGTCTGACCGGGTTGAATGCCCAATTTCTCAGATACATAATGGATGATCGGTTCGGCGCCGCCGACCAGATAACAAGAAAGCCCTTCGCAGACTTGAATGCGATACTTGCCTTGCGGTTGCAGCTTGAACATGGTGTAAAAACTGGCTGTGCTTTTCACCTGCCCAACCGTCAGAGCCAACCTTTCGGCGACGCGGCGGATAGCTTCGTCGCTCAACCAGCCAAATTGCTCTTGAGCAATATACAGCGCAGCGAGCAGCATTGCCCGCTTGCGACCATCCTGCGGTAAGTCCACTTTTGGAGAAGAGGAAGTCGAGGGAAGGGTTGCCATCGTCGCTTACTTCCTTTGTTCCAGAACGCTCGAAACCGTTTGGAGCAAGGTTTTAGGAGAGAATGGCTTGGGAAGCCAACCAGCCGCATAATGGGCATCTTCAGGTTTGATCCGATCGGCGTAAGGCGTGTCCCCAATGGAGGTAACAAAAACGATGGGCAAGTGACGCAAGATCGGATCATGGTGCAAACGCTTGCCAAATTTCAAGCCCTCATCTACGGTGTTCATCACTAAATCCAAGAGGATTAGGTCGGGCCAATCGCTCTCAATGCGTATCATCGCTTGTTCCGTATCAGCGGCCGTGATCACTTCATAGCCAGCTGGCTCTAAAATCGTACGGCTGATTTCACAGAAATCCGGATCGTCGTCAACGATTAAAATCCGTGCGACACTCATCTTGCCTATCTTCCCCGAATGGTAAGAAATTCCTCTCAGCTTTTAGCCGCCCCACGGCATTTGGGCATATTGTTCAAAAATGGTATCGTGCATATTCTTGAACAGCGCCTCGTGCGTTCGTTCCCATTCGGCTAGGGAATGTAAAACTTGCTTCGCTGTCCCTTCTGCTTTACCCGCCGCCATTTCGTAGAATTCGGCAAAGTCCCGTTCGATCAGGTAAGCCATACGTAGCACCGGTAGATCGGCAACCATCGCTTGGGCGACGCTCTGATCGACTTGCTCGCTCTCGGCACGGTGAGCAAAAAAGCTACTAGGCTGTAATCCCTCCTCCATCACTACCACCGATTGTCCTTCCCCTAATGAGGCTAATTGCTTCTCGATAAAGAAAATATGCTTTTGTTCCTCCTGGGCAAGGACCTTGAAAGCGCCCCTTGCTGCCGCGTGTTGTAAGCGTTCGGCATTTTCCTCAAAGAAGCGTTTTCCTTCGATTTCGCGCTGTAACGCATATTCATAAATTTTACGAATATTCATTGAATGCTCCCTTCAGATCAATTCAACGTTACTATTATTCTACCGCCTCAACTTTAACCGCACAAACCTTGAACTCCGGAATTTTAGAAATTGGGTCCAAGGCTGCATGGGTCAAAACATTAGCCGAAGCTTCTGGGAAGTGAAAATTGGCATAGACCATCCCGGGTAAGACGCGTTCGGTAATCCATGCTTCCGCCTCAATGCTTCCGCGGCGGGAAGTTACGCGCACACGCTGCTGGCCGTTCAACCCCAATCGCTCGGCGTCTTCGGGGTGAATTTCGATCAACGGCTTGGGATAGATTTCCAACAACCCTTGTGAACGGCGGCTGAGTTCACCACCGTGCCAGTGATATAACACTCGCCCGGTGGACAAGATCAAGGGGTAATCCTCATCGGGTAATTCAGCCGCAGGAATGTATTCAACTGCATTGAATTTCCCCAAACCACGCGCAAATTTACCCACATGCAGGATCGGCGTGCCGGGATGGGCTTCATCTTTGACCGGCCATTGGAAGGTTTCGCCGCGTTCAAGTCTTTCGTATTTCACACCAGCATAACTTGGGGCAAGAGCGTTGATCTCGTCCATGATCTCACGCGGCTGATGATAATCCCAGCGTGCGTAAGGCGCTTGCAAATCGATCTTTCGCCCGCTGGATTGGATTGCCAGAATGCGATTTGCTACCTCGGTCAAAATTTGCCAATCTGGCCGTGACTCTCCAAGGGGTTGTAGCGCTTGTCGGACTAGTTGAATGCGGCGTTCAGTATTGGTGAATGTGCCGCTTTTCTCAGCAAAACTCACGCCGGGTAGCAGCACATCCGCATACGGGGCGGTTTCGGTATAAAAGATCTCCTGTAAAACGACAAACTCACAAGTCTCGAGGCATTGGCGCACGTGGTTGGTGTCGGCATCGCTCATGATGGGGTCTTCAGCCAAGATGTAAAGGGCTTTGATCTTTCCTTCCTTGGCTGCCGGGATCATCTCAGTCACGGTCATTCCGATCTTGGTGGACATCGGCGCGCCCCAGGCTTCAGCGAATTTCTTGGCTGCTTCCTCGCTAGTCACCGGTTGATAGGCCGGATAGACATTGGGCAAACCGCCCATATCACACGCCCCCTGCACATTGTTCTGTCCCCGCAGGGGATTGACCCCGCCGCCTGGAATGCCAATATTCCCCAAGAGCATTTGCAAGTTTGCCAGAGCAAATACATTATAGACACCCTTAATATGTTGGGTAATCCCCATCGCCCAAATTGCAGCCATCGGTTTGTTTGTTCCCATGATCTGGGCTGCTTCATAGAGTAACTCTTCTGGAACGCCGGTAATCTCGCTGACAAGCTCAGGAGGATACTGTTCGATAACGGCTTTGAATTCCTCAAAACCTTCGGTGCGTTCTTCGATAAAAGCCTTATCCTCCCAGCCGTTTTTCAGGATAATGTGCATCAAACCATTGAGCAAAGCGGTATCCGTGCCGGGCTTATGTTGTAAATGAAGGGTTGCGAAATCGACTAAGGGGATTTGGCGCGGATCTGCCACAATGAGAATGGCATCTCTTTGTTTTACCGCTTGACGGATCTTCATCCCAATCACCGGGTGTTGTTCGGTGGTGTTTGACCCAATGACAAAGAAAACCTTTGCCTGTTGGGTGACATCCTCGATGGAGTTTGACATCGCTCCGCTGCCAAAAGCAGTGGCCAGACCGGCCACAGTGCTGGAGTGTCAGAGACGGGCGCAGTGATCGATGTTATTCGTCCCGATAATTTGACGAGCAAGTTTATTCATTAAGTAGTTTTCTTCGTTGGTGCATTTCGCCGAGGTCAACACGCCAGTCGCGTCGCTTCCATAGGTATCTCGCGTTTCGACCAATTTGCGGCTAACAATCTCCAAGGCGGTGTCCCAATCCACTTCTACCCATTCGCCCCGATCTTTTCCATCCCGTTTACCACTTTCTAATAGATATTTGCGCACACGAGGTTTGGTCAGGCGATCTGCATGATGTACAAAATCGTTTCCAAAGCGACCCTTGACGCAGGTAAAACCGTGGTTGACCGGCGCATTCTCTACCCCGAAAACATTGACAATGCGATTGTCCCGCACCTGCAATTCAATCTGGCAGCCTACTCCACAATACGTACAAACCGTTTGGATCTTCTGTAATTGATACGGACGACCTCTGCCGAATGCCATCTTTGGCCACAAGGCGCCAGTTGGACAAACCTCGACACAACTGCCGCAAAATTCGCAGGGACTATCTTGCATTGTGCTATCGGCACCAAATCCAATATAGGCATTGAAGCCGCGATAGAAGACGCTGATCGCCTCTACTCCATTGATATACGCACAGGCACGCACGCATCTGCGGCACAAGATGCACTTATTGCGGTCCACGACAATAAAGGGATTGCTGGCATCGATCGGGTATTGATGCTTCTCGCCTTGAAAACGATCTCCTGTGATGCCATATTCATAGGCTAAATCTTGCAGAAGACAATTTCCAGTTGCCTCACAGGTCATACAATCCAGAGGATGATCGGAAATCAACAATTCCAACGAGAATTTACGCGCTTCGATCACTTTTGGTGAACGGGTGTGGATCACCAGCCCCTCGGAGACGGGAAAGGTGCAAGCGGGTTGCAAGGTCCGCTGGCGTTCGATCTCGACTAGGCAGATGCGACATGCCCCTTCGGGCGGAAGCGCGGGATGGTCACACAAGACCGGGATGTAAATGCCGTTCTCTCGCGCAGCCTGTAACACCGTCTGACCGTAGCGCGCCTGAATTTTTTTACCGTCAATCGTAATGGTTGCTTTCTCTAGCATAACTTGGCTTCCTCTCTTCTCTCAAGATTTGGTTACCATAAGAAACTACTCGATCAAAATTGCATCGAACTTACAGACTTCAATACAGATGCCGCAACGTTCACAGATGTTGGGATCGATATAGTGAACCTCGCGTTTTTCTCCGCTGATGGCGTTTGCAGGACAGTTCCGTTTACAGACCATACAGCCGGTACAATTCTCCTCGATCACTCGATAGGTGATCAAACCTTTACAAACTTTGGCAGGACATTTTTTCTCGTAGATATGCGCTTCATATTCTGGGCGGAAAAAGCGCAAAGAAGCCATAACCGGACCGGGGGTCAGTTGTCCCAAAGCGCACAAGGAGGCTTCTTTCATGTTATTTGAAATATATTCGATTTCATCCAAATCTTCGGGTTTTCCTTCGCCGTTGCTGATACGAGTCAAGACTTCTAATAAACGGCGACCGCCAATCCGACAGGGGACACATTTGCCACAGGATTCAGCCGAAGCAAAGGTCAAGAAATACTTGGCAAATTCCACCATACAAGTGTCTTCGTCAACAACGATCATCCCCCCCGATCCCATGGTCGCTCCGGCTTGTACCAGCGAGTCGAAGTCAACGGGGGTATCTAGCGCTTCAGTTGGTAAACACCCACCTAACGGACCGCCTGTTTGAACTGCTTTGAAGGCTTTACCTTTCGGAATGCCACCCCCGAGATCGTAGATAATTTCCCTTAAAGTGATTCCCATCGGGACTTCAATGAGACCAATGTTGTTGATTTTCCCTGTCAAGGCAAATGTTGCTGTGCCCGGTGAATTCTTCGTCCCAAAACTGCGGAACCAATCTGCTCCGTGTAAGATAATTTGGGGTACTAAGCCATAGGTCTTAACATTATTGACATTAGTTGGCTTCGACCATAGTCCTGCAATGGAGGGAAAAGGCGGACGTGGGCGAGGCTCACCTCTACGTCCTTCTACCGAGGCGAGGAGTGCGGTTTCTTCACCACACACAAATGCCCCGGCTCCTTCGCGCAGATAAATATCGAACGAAAAGTTACTTCCTAAGATATTCTTACCCAAGAACCCATATTCATAAGCTTGAGATAATGCTATCTTTATGCGCTGAATTGCCAAGGGATACTCCGCACGGCAATAGATATATCCGGCATCAGCTCCAATGGCATAACCGGCAATGATCATTCCTTCGATTACACTGTGTGGATCCCCCTCCAAGATCGAACGATCCATAAACGCTCCAGGGTCTCCTTCATCGGCGTTGCAAACAAGGTATTTGGGTTTGGCAGGTGAACGTTGTGTAATCTCCCATTTAATTCCTGTTGTGAAACCAGCTCCACCACGCCCTCGCAGCCCCGAATCTTTTATAATCTCTATAACTTCTTGCGGTTTCATTTGCTCTAGAACAGTACCAAGTGCGATGTAGCCATTTCTTGCAATGTACTCTCGAATATCTTCGGGATTAATCAATCCACAGTTTCGTAGTGATAAGCGAAGTTGGTTGCGATAAAAAGGAATTTCATGGTAAACGGGAAACTGTTCTTGGCTTTGCGGGTCCTTATAGATGAGGTCTTCGATAATTTGTTTGTTAACGATGGTTTCTGAGACGATGCGAGGTGCATCCGATACCTTAACCTGGCAATAGAGAATCTCTTGGGGATAAACAACCACCAAGGGCCCCTTCGCACAGAACCCATGACAACCTGTCAAGATTACTCGAACTTCTTCTTGTAAGCCTTGTTTCTTGATTTCCGTCACTAGGGCTTCACGGACATCCCGCGAGCTTGAAGCAACACATCCTGTGCCGCCGCAGATCAACACATCCGCCTTGCCATTTACCACCTTGACCAAAGGATCTGCACAAACACCTCGAGTGGCAAGTAGGGAAACCGCCTTAGCCTTAATTTCCTTCAAATCTTCCAAATTCAATACCTTACCCATAATCTACCTCCAACACTCCAATTAGTCCTCAATCCGCTTCAATTGTCGAACAAGTTTATCTGGTTCAGCTTGCCCCATTACACGATCATCAACAATTACCACAGGCGCTAATCCACAGGAACCAACACAGTAAACGATTTCTAGAGAGTATTTGTAATCTGGCGAGCTTCCCCCGGCTGGCACCTCGAGGTTTTCTTCAATCACATCCACAAGTTTGGTTGCCCCTTTTACATGGCAGGCTGTTCCATCGCAGACGCGGATCAAGTGCCGCCCGCGGCGTTTAAGATGAAATTGGGCATAGAAGGTAGCCACACCTTGCAAGCGGCTGATTGGAATGCGCATCCGTTTGGAGATTTCCTTTAGAATTGGTTTGGGGAGGTAACCATAAATCTCTTGGGTGCGTTGTAGAATGGGAATTACGGCTCCTTTCTGATGTTTGTACTCCTCTAAAACCTCCAAAAGTGGCTTTAGATCAAAATTTTGCTCTTCTATGGCTTCGTTCATGCTTGTTCCTCCATTGGCGTTAGGGTTATCGTTTCAATGTGTGCCAGCGGCAAAAATACGTGAAAGGTTGTGCCAACACCAACCTGACTTTCAACGGTAATGCGCCCTTCCAGTTGTTGGATGATGTCTTTGGTTATCGCCAATCCCAGACCGGTGCCTTCGGTTACCATCTCTTTGGCATTGGGCGCGCGGTAAAACTCGGTGAATAACCGCGGCAGGGAGTCTTTTGGGATGCCGATACCGGTATCTTGGATAGCGACATGAACTTCTCCATCCAAGGGAGACATCTTGACCAAAACCTTGCCTCCATTTGGAGTATATTTTATGGCATTGGAAATCAGATTGTTGAACACGCGATCTAAGCCATCTTTGCTGGCTTTCACATACATCTCTGCAGAGCAGTCACATTCAAAGCGAAGTTCAATGGATTTTTCTTGGGCTGGTATTTCATAGCGCTCAACAACCTTTTCGATGATTCCCTTTATTGAGATCGGTTGGAGGTCTTGAGCAACAAAGCTGCCGACCTTGCCGGCAGCGAGATCGAGGAGGTCGTCGATAAGTTTTTGTAGGAATTCAATTCGACGAGTTGCCCGTTCCAAAATTTCCTTTTGCTGCTGTGAGACTTCACCCGCATATCCTGCGGTGATTGTACGTAATAGACTGCGCGTCACGCTGACCGGGGAGCGAAGCTCATGGGTGGCGGTGTGAATAAATTGACTTTTCATTTTGTCTAGTTCGCTCATTGCCTGGTAAGCCATAGCATTCTCAATGGCAATACTTCCTTGAGCGGCAATGGCGCTGATAAACTCTTCATCTTCTTTGTTAAAACGACTTGCCTTAGTGTCATACACCCGCAAAATTCCCATTGGCCCGCTTTTGCCCATTAACGGCGCTGATAACATCGATTGAATTCCTTCTTGGCGCGCTTCCAAAGGATACTGAAGCAAAGGACTGTGGGGGGCATTGGGGATATTCACGACCTTTCCTGAAAGGGTTTCCTTTGCCAAGGGGTTGGTCAACGCATCCACCGGACCTTTGTTGATATAGGTTTGACTCAAGCCATACACGGCTACCGGCTCTAAGTATCGACCGCTTTTATCCAACATTCGAATAGAGCAGGCGCGCACTTCCATGGCTTTGGCAGTGGTTTCTACCAAACGTTCCAAGACCTGCTTGAGGTCTAGAGTTGAATTGACGATTTTAGAGATCTCGTTTACGGCTCTAAGCCGTACAGTTGCACGCTGTAGATCTTCACTCAATTGGATCACTTCTGCTTCGCGCTGCCGCAGGCGGTCTTGAATGCTTCCGACAAGGAATGTAACGAACACCGCTGTCGTAGAGAAAAAGGTTAGTACACCCACAACATACAGCGGGCTTTGGTATAGGGAGACGGGGAGGAAATTCTCTAACTTGTGGTGGGGAATCCAACCAAAATATTCAAGCAAAACTGTACCGCTGACCAAGAGAATGGCTAATATTGAGAGGAAAAGTGCTGTACGGCGGGGGAAGAAGATTGCAGCAATAATAATATGAAAAATGAAATACCAGATCGCCGGACTCTCTGCACCGCCAGAAAAGTGGAACAGGAGAGTCATCGCAAGCCAGTCTAGAGCAGTCTGCCAGATGGCTAATGAACGAAAGGTTTTGACTATAGGGCCGCGTTTTTTTGCCTGGCGTTCAGACAAAAAGAAAAAAGTGTTATAGAATAAAATGGCAACGCCGATGCCATATAAAACGGCAATCGGCGCTCCCACTTGAAATAGATTATGTACGAGCCAAGTTGCAATGAGGACTCCCGCGCCAGCGATCCAGCGTAATTTGATCAACCACGAAACGCTGGTCACCAGCTCCGCTTCGACCAAATTGCGGGAAACACCCGCTCGAGCAACCTCCGAAGACTGACGGTTAAGGCCATCTCCACCGGATTTCGGGAATCCCATTCATCCCTCGATCAATTCGGTAGCAGTTCTTTTACCTTTGAAACCAAGATTTCTGGATCGACGGGCTTTTCGAGAAAGATCTCGACGGGCAAATAGTCCGAATCGGGGGCGAATCTCAAAGGTGTGGTGGTGTGAATGGCGGTGAGCATAATAATCGGGATATTGCGATATTCTTTGTATTCCGAATTGGGGTCTGGACTGTGTAGGGC